>JAMONC010000189.1 GCA_027066725.1 Desulfobacterales bacterium | reverse complement strand
CTATGAAAGGGCTTAAATGTATCTATAGCTCTTCCGCCAGGAATTATCCAATAATTTGACTCTACATAGGAGATATATCTATCACCAAATATTGATTTAAATTCATCCAATGAATGAGTAGTATTAGGATCCAATTTCAAAATATCTGAAATAAACTCTTGTTTCCACGGAAAGATATCAATTCCTACTTCCTGTGCTGCCCTTATAACACCTTGTACCTTATAAAAAGGTATATATTCATTATGAAATGGACTTATTGAGACAAGTAACGTATGTAGACCTATAGAATAAAACTCTTCTAATACCTTGCAGGTAGATTTAAGATCTTTAAACCATGATGAATTAGTCTCTATATATTCTAGATGTATATTGTATGATTTAACTAATTTTACTACTCTTTTAAGTTTTTCTATCCTTAAAAAAGGCTCTCCGCCACCTATATGGATAGTATTTACACCTAATTTCTTTATTATTGATAGATTTCTATCTGTAGTTTTATCTGTTATATATTCCTTTGGCCAATAAGGACTTGAATTATAGAGACAATGTCTACATTTTGATGTACAGAAGTAATTTGTTATTAATCCACCAGAATACAGGCTTTTTATATAAAGATTCATAGTCTTTAATAATTAAAAATCTAAAAACTTTATTTACTACTAATATTGTGTATTTTTATGTAATAAAATACATTTTTATAATTTTTCAACTTGACAGTTCTTTCTGTTTTCTGTAACTGAAGTGGACAAGGGCTTTGCGACACCTAAATTAATAAAACAAATGGGAGGCGATGTTATGAGAAAGGTTAAAGAAAAAGGCGCACTTAAAAATTCAAAGTGGAAAATCTTTGGAGCACTTGTTGCCGCGGTTATGTGCATTTGCTGGACGGTGTCGTCAATGGCCGCGACAAAAGTGTATTGGAAAAATGGTTTTAGGATTGTGTATAAACCAGAAAATAGTAACTATAGCTATAAGTTACGTATAAGAAGTGCTATTCAGTTCCGTTACACCTATGTAGATACAGATAAACTTATAGCTACTAATCAGGAGAACTATAGTTCCTTCACAATGAGACGTTGCCGTTTAATCTTAGATGGAACTGCTCCAACCCCTAATTGGAAGTATTTCTTACAACTCCAGTTAGAAAAAACCACCTATGCAATGGATGCATTCTTACAGTGGCAAAAATATAGCTTTGCCAGAGTACAGTTTGGTAGAATGAAGATACCTTTCAGCATTGAGCTTTGGCAGAGTGGTTTTGCTCAGGATGGAACAGATAGAACCATCTTCACAGGTGATTCTGAAGAGTATAAAGATGTATTAGGAAATAAATACTATGATTTCCCAGGTGGAAATTCTGATATCAGTGTAGGCAGCAACTACAACAAAACCACCTTATTCCCAACTGGTGGTATAGAGCTCTATCGTTCCCAGGGTATTGATGTTAACGGTTATGTAAATCTTTTTGGAAGAAAACAGTTTTTAGCATACTGGGTTGGTGTTTATAATGGTAGAGACACCAAGAACTATGCTGGAACAAGCCCTGATATGCTTTACTGCTTCCGTTTAGGCATCAACTTCTTACCTGGTTCTGCTCAAAAAGGCCCAATGAGCAAAAAGGGCTTCAACGGTTATAAAACTCAGGGTGACTATGCCTACAATACAAAACCATTGGCAGCATTTGTTGTAGCAGGCTTTACTACAAAAGACAGACTTACCAAATACTATGATTCAACAGGAGCCAGCCATAGTGCAACTTATGATGTAAACAACTATGGTTTTGATTCTGCACTTCTCTTCCGCTACAAAGGATTCTCCTGTGACTTAGAAGGTGCATGGGAAGAGTATGTAAGAAACCCCAATGCCAGTGTTGCTGGAATTCCTGAGAGACATTGGGACAAAGTTGGTGCAAGACTTAACCTTGGTTACTTCATAGTTCCCAAGAAGATTGAAGTAACTGCTAAGTATGCTTACTTACAGAGAATTTATGACAATGATGTAACTAAATCCCTTGAAACTGGATTAGGATTAGTTCCTACAACTCATGGTTACACTGTAGAGAAAGATCTACAACAGTATGTACTTGGTGCAAATTACTACATTGATGGATTCAATCAGATGATTGCTGTAGATGTATCTTGGTTATATAGAAACTT
>JAMONC010000188.1 GCA_027066725.1 Desulfobacterales bacterium | reverse complement strand
GCAAGATAAAGACAACCTTTCTCTCTGATACAGGCTTTTTCTTTAATTCTATCCACTTTAAGACCCTATCTACCAGATGCTCACAGCGTTCTTTTATAGGAATTCTCTTTTCATAGTCATCTAGGTCTTTTGCGCCTTCTTTTTCATCTGCCTTTTTAGTACCACCAATTATTATTGGCTCAATTACCCCTTCAAACTCAGGCATTGCTATACTCCAGCCTACATCCTGCCCAAGTCCTTGAGGGTCTTTTTCCCACTCTTCTATGCTCTTATAGTATGAAACAATAGGCTGAAATACAGGGCAATTTAGCCTTTTAAACACATCTACACCTGTTGTAGCACTAGATGGATCAGTTATATCATCCCCTTTGTTAAGCCCTACAAAAAAGGCAAGCATTTTTATAAGCGCATCAATCCTTGGCTCTCCAGCTTTAGTAAAAAAGAACTCTTTTATTACCTCTAGCGCCCCCTTATTACCCAAAGACTCATCTTTAATGCTTTGTGTAAATACAGGGATTACATTAACCCCCCTTGCCTCAAGCTCTCTTATCAGGCAGTCTTCAATATCAAGGTTATTATTTACCCAATAATGCCTTGAAAAAAGAAACCCTACAGTAGGTGCATCTTTAGGTTTATACCACTCTAGGTAAGACTCTATAGTTTCAAAATGCCCTTTAGCATCTGGGTGATATATCCCATCCCATGGAAGTTTTTTAGGAGTTTGATAGTTACAAGAAAGCCCACATAGCTCTTTTGCCAAAAATAAGATCAGGTTTTTAAAATTTTCATCACCACCATATATTATAAACTCATAACATATCTTTAATATCTCTGGCTCTACATTAGATGCCTTCCAAACGTTTGTATCATAGCCAAGACAAACAACCTTTTTAGAAGAAAGGCTAGGTAACACCTTGTCTATCTCTTCCCAAAAGCCTTCTGATGCCCTATAGAAAAATAGCACATCAGAGTCTTTCATAGATGAAATGGCTCTTTTTAAAACCTCCTTGTCATTTTCAAGGGATTTTGAAGAAAATACCTCTATATCCAACAGGTCTTGACTATCTACTGTACGCCTAAAAATAGGATAATATGAAGACCAGATAATTGCTGTGAGCTTCATTTGCCTATGAACTCCTTTTTTGTGTAGAGTTATCTAATTACTGGATAAACTACCGTGTCTTTTTCACCTTTAAAGCACTCTAGTTTTACTTGATATAAAGACTCCAGATGTTCCTTTATAGAAAGGGCATTAGAGGGTAGTTTTGAAAGAATCTTGCCGTTTTTTATCATTATAATCCAGTTAGAAAAAAGTATAGCTAGATTTGGATCGTGAAGACTAATAAATGCTGTTTTGCCCTTTCTTATTAAATTTTTAATGCAGGATAATACCTTAAATTGATTTGGTAAATCAAGATGGGCAGTAGGTTCATCAAATATTAAGATATCTGCCTGTTGAGCAATTGCCCTTGCTATTAAAACAAGCTGCCTTTCTCCACCAGAGAGGTTTGAAAAATTCTTTTGTGCAAAAGGCTCTATAGAAAGTTCTCTTAATGCCCAATAAGAGATCTCATAGTCTTCATCTTTCGGGACAGAAAACATGTTCATATAAGGCGCTCGTCCCATTAAGACTACATCTATTACCTTATAGTCAAAGCTATTTGTTGTTTGTTGAGGTACAAAGGCAATTTTTTGGGCAATCTCTCTATAGCTAAGGCCCTTTATGGAGACATCATTAATAAAGACATCTCCAGTTATATTATACATGCCTAAGATACATCTAAACAATGTGGTCTTTCCTGCCCCATTTGGGCCCAAAAGGCAACTTAATGCCCCTTTTTCTATATCAAGGTCTATAGAGTGTAGTATATCTTTATAGCCTAATTTTCTTATCCTTAAGGCTACATCCATCCGCTTTGAGAACTTCTCCTTAATAGATATATAAAAAACGGTATTCCCATAAGAGATGTTATAATCCCCACAGGAAGATCAAAACTACAAAGGCTTCTTGCAATTGTATCTGATACAACCATAATCCCAGCACCGGCCACCATAGACATAGGTATAAGGTGTCTGTTATCAGCTCCAATGCTAAGCCTTATAAGATGAGGCACCATAAGCCCGATCCAGCCAATTATGCCAGCACTTGCCACACTTGC
>JAMONC010000187.1 GCA_027066725.1 Desulfobacterales bacterium | reverse complement strand
TTAAAAAATTACAAGAAATCAAAAAATCAACTCTTTGTAAAACACAAAATCAAAACTATCTCTTGAATTAATGCCTTAAGTCGATTAAAAACATTATAATTTGCCGCTATATGCGAGAAGAGATATTTTTGTTTTTTAAAAATATTTTTTAAAGGAGTAAGAAGTTGGCTGTTAAAGCTATTAGAGGATTTAAGGACTTACTGCCACCAGAAAGTGAACTCTTAACTAATATAGAAACCACTGCAAGAGAAGTTTTTTCTTCCTGCGGACTAAAAGAAATAAGAATACCTGTAGTTGAAAAAACAGCATTATTTGCTCGTGGAATAGGAGAGCATACAGATATAGTTGAAAAAGAAATGTATAGTTTCACTGATAGAAATGGAGATTCTATTAGTCTTAGGCCAGAGGCAACTGCAGGGATATTAAGAGCTGTTATTGAACATAAATTATACGCTACATCTCCTATATTAAAATTATTTACAATGGGGCCAATGTTTCGACATGAACGCCCTCAAAAAGGACGCCTTAGACAATTTCATCAGATAGATGTAGAGATATTAGGAACTGATTCTCCTTTAGCAGATGCAGAAGTTATATGGATGGCTTGGGATATACTAAATAAACTTGAATTAAAAGATATTTACCTTGAAATAAATTCTCTTGGCTGCCCTAAATGTAGAGCAGTACATCGTGAAGATCTAATGCTCTATTTAGAAGGGGTTTATAAAGATCTTTGTGATGATTGTAAAAGACGTGCCAAAACAAATCCTTTAAGGATATTTGATTGTAAAAATGAAAAATGTAAAGAACTTATGGTAAGAGCACCTCTTATAAAACATGCCCTTTGTCCAGATTGTGCAGATCATTACGGACAGGTATTAGACTTTTTAGAATCATTTAATATACCATTTAGACAAAACCCCTATCTTGTTCGAGGACTTGACTATTACACAAGAACTACTTTTGAGTTTATTGCTCCAGGACTTGGTGCTCAAAGTACTGTAGCTGCAGGTGGCAGATACGATGGACTTATTAAAGAACTGGGAGGTCCTGATATCCCTGGTATTGGCATGGCAATTGGTGCAGAAAGAGTCCTTATTGCATTAGATAAAGATAAACAAAAACTAGATGAAGGAATTGATATATTTATTGCAGCTCTTGGTAAGGATGCAAGATTTGAAACATCTTCTTGGCTTCCTATCTTTAGAAAAGAAGGGCTTAAGGTGGTAATGTCTTATGAAGACAAAAGTCTTAAAGCCCAATTAAAACAGGCAGATAAGCTAAATGCTAAAATAGCCCTTATCGTAGGGGAAGATGAGCTTGATGAAGATATTGTCATTATAAGAAATATGAAAACTAGTGAACAAATTGAAATAGATATAGACGATCTTATGGATAAGGTCTTAGAACTTTGTAAAAAAGATTGAATACAAACAGAATAATTCTCAAAAAATTTATGTGATTAATAAGAAAGACTTTTTATGCGAGGTGAACTAAGAAATGGATTCTCTAAACGGGTTAAAGCGCACCCATGATTGCGATTCTCTTACAGAAGTAGCGCTAGGACAAGAAGTTGTATTAATGGGTTGGGTCTTAAGACGAAGAGATCACGGTGGAGTAATCTTTATTGATTTAAGAGATAGAAAGGGAATCACTCAGGTTGTCTTTGCTCCTGAGGTTGATGCAAAAACTCATGAAAAAGCCCATCAATTAAGAAGTGAATATGTCATAGCAGTTAAAGGACTAGTACGCAGAAGACCTGAGGGGATGGAAAATCCTAAGATAAAAACAGGCATGATAGAAGTAGCCTGTCATGAACTAAGGATATTAAATAAATCAAAAACACCACCCTTTCCTTTAGATCCAGAGGAAATTTCTACCCCAATTTCTGAGACATTAAGGCTTAAGTATCGGTATTTAGATCTTAGAAGGCCTCATATGATAGAAGCCCTTACACTGAGACATAAAGTATGTCAGGCAATAAGGGAATTTTTAAATGAAAGGGAATTCTTAGAGATAGAAACTCCTATGCTTACCAAAAGCACTCCGGAAGGTGCAAGAGACTATCTTGTACCAAGTCGTCTAAGTCCTGGACATTTTTATGCACTTCCTCAATCACCACAACTTTATAAACAAATACTAATGATATCTGGGATGGAACGGT
>JAMONC010000186.1 GCA_027066725.1 Desulfobacterales bacterium | reverse complement strand
CCTAATGCTCCTCCTGTAGCAAAAATCTCTATAGTTCCAAGAGGAAAGGCTGCTTTAGGATATACCTTGCAATTACCTCAAGAAGAACAATATTTAATGACTAAAAGCGAATTATTAGATAAAATATGTGTATCTTTAGGAGGTCGTGCTGCAGAGAAACTTATTCTTGGAGAAATAAGCTCTGGTGCACAAAATGACCTAGAAGTTGCAACAGAAATGGCAAGAAGCATGGTGTGCCGTTTTGGAATGAGTGATAAGATAGGTCCTATGGTTCTTTCTAGAGAAACCTCTCCTTTTTTAAGGAGTCCTTTAGATTTTCAACAACCTATAGCACAACTTAGCCCAGAACTTGCAGCTCAAGTAGATGAAGAAGTTAAAAAACTTTTAACTGAACAGGCAAAAAGAGCAGATCAGATTATTTCTGAACACACTGATGCACTAGATAGAGTTGTGAAATATCTGCTAGAAAAAGAGGTAATAAGCGCAGATGAATTTAAGAGTCTTGTTGAAGGTAAAGAAATAAGACAAGATTCTAAAAATAAGGGAGACTTTTCAACTTATATATAAATTAAGAGGAGTTTTTGGCTGGGAGGGCAAAAACAAATAAAATTAAGGAGGCGTATTAATGGAATTAAAACAAAGTAGGAAAAAGGCTCTTACCAGCAGGGTTTTGGCATTTTTTCTGGTGGTAGTACTAGCTATTATAGGTTCTTATCCAACCTATGCAGCTAATATTAAGCCTTTTACCCCTCAAGAAAAGAAAGATATAGCACTTTTAGCTCGTACAGCTGAGGCTTTTGCTGCAATTGTAAAACGGGTAAAACCTGCGGTAGTATTTATACAAGTAGAAAAAACAATTAAGACCAAACCTACTCCAGTTTTTCCTTTTCCTGATCCTTTTAAATTTTTCTTTGGCCAACCAGGTTTTGGACCTTTTTCTGCCCCAGCTTTTCCTTTTCCTAGTCAACCTAGAGAGTATAAAGAGATTGGACAGGGTTCAGGCTTTATTATAACACCTAATGGCTATATACTGACAAACAATCATGTAGTTGCAGGAGCAGATAAGATAACAGTAAAACTATCGGATGGAAGAGTCTTTAAAGCTAAAGTCATTGGAAGAGATCCTTTATCTGATGTAGCTGTTATTAAAATAAACGCCACAAATCTACCCACAATTCCTCTAGGAGATTCAGACAAACTAAAAGTAGGTGAATGGGTTATTGCTATAGGAAATCCCTTTGGACTATCTCAAACAGTTACTGTTGGAGTAGTTAGTGCTAAAGGTAGAAGTGGTATAGGAATAAATGACTATGAAGATTTTATCCAGACAGATGCCGCTATTAATCCAGGTAACTCTGGTGGACCACTAATTAACATATATGGCCAAGCTGTAGGAATGAATACAGCAATTTATTCAAAAAGTGGTGGATTTATGGGTATAGGCTTTGCCATCCCAATAAACATGGTCAAAATTATCAAAGATCAACTTATTAAATATGGTAAAGTCACTAGAGGTTGGTTAGGTGTTGTAATACAAAACGTCACAGAAGACCTTGCTCAAGAGTTTGGCTTACCTAAACCTGAAGGAGCCCTTATTGCTCAAGTTGAAAAGGAGACCCCTGCCTCTAGAGCAGGATTAAAGGCTGGAGACGTAATTATATACTATAATGGTAAAAAAGTTGAAAACGTTGGTGAATTAAGAAATATGGTAGCCCTTACTAAGCCGGGAACTTGGGTAAATATTGTAGTAATTAGAAATGGACATAGAAAAACATTTAGAGTAAAGATTGGAGAGTTAAGTTCTGCTAATACACATTTTGTACCAAGAGGCATTACACATAAGTTATTAAAAGAATTGGGATTTAATGTACAGAACTTAACACCAGACCTTGCAGAACAATTTGGTTATAAGATAGGACAAGGTGTATTAATTTCTCAGGTTCAAGCAGGTAGCCCTGCCGATCAAGCAGGATTAAGACCAGGGGACTTAATAATGGAAGTAAATAGGCATAGAGTGCATAACTTAAGACAATTCTTTAGAGCTTTGGCTTTATCTGCAAAGACAAAGAGATTCTTGTTTATGATAAGACACGGACAGTTTAACCGATTTGTAGCAATATCCTTACAATAATCTAAAAAACAAAAAGGGGCTTACACTGTAACGTAAGCCCCTTTATCCTCTAAATTTTATTAAGGATTAATCCATGTTTTATCCATTTGCAGCGATATTATTCTTTCTCTTATTTCTTTTCATATTAGGTTTTTTATTTATATTTATCCATCTAGGGCTCATAACCATTGCCTTTGGATCAATTGGACTGACTCCTGCCCAAGTCTTTTCCTTCTTACTTTTGTCTCTTATAGGTAGTTATATAAATATCCCTATAAAAAAAATTCCAGGAGAGACTATTGTTGAAATTCAACAAGTTAGGTTTTATGGGGTTACTTATAGAATACCAAAACCTAAATATACAGGAACTATTGTTGCTATTAATGTTGGTGGGGCATTGGTACCTTTATTCTTATCAATTTATTTAATGTTAAAATGGAACCTATTTATTCAGCCAGCTCTTGCAACACTTTTGGTTGCAATTGTCTCTTATAAATTAGCAAAGCCAATAGAAGGCATGGGAATAGCTATACCAATTTTTATCCCTCCTATCTTAGCTGCTCTTTCTGCTTATTTAATATCTCCATCTATTCATACCCCTGTTGTTGCCTATATAGCAGGTACCATGGGTACTTTAATAGGAGCAGATATAATGCACTTAAAAGACATAAATAAATTAAAAGCCCCTGTTGTGTCGATAGGAGGAGCAGGAACCTTTGATGGGATATTTCTAGCAGGAATTATAGCTGTACTATTAGCATAAACTTATATTGATAATAAAAAGGAACGAGTTAAACTGTTTATTATTTTGTTTCATATAGGAGGATTTAATAATGTGCGTTGCTGTCCCTATTGAAGTGGTTGAGTTAAAAACAGTAGAAGGTTTTGAAGAAAGACCTTTAATTGCGGTTGTTAATGCATCTGGAATCAAAAAAGAAGTTAGATTAGACATTGTAGATAGAATCCCTAAGGTAGGAGACTTTGTGATAGTACATGCAGGTTTTGCAATTCATACCCTAGAAAAGGAAGAAGCCCTTAAAAATCTTGACCTATTACAGCAATTAGAATTTTAATATTGTAAAAAGACTGCTCTTATCTATAAGAATTAAATTACACCCTCCGTTTAAAATTAGCCCTTTTCTTTTTTAAGCTAATCTTTATCTTAGAATAAAAAACTATAATTCATTTTTACGAGGGGAAAGATGTCTAACAAGACCCAAAAAAACAAACATATCCCAAAAGAAATACAAAAAAGGATCGAGGAACTTAGAAAAGAAATAAACTATCATAATTATAGATACTATGTGCTTGATGATCCTGTAATATCTGATGAAGAATATGATGCCTTAATGCGCGAATTAAAGCGCTTAGAAGAACAATACCCAGAACTTATAACTCCTGATTCTCCCACTCAAAGAGTAGGGGCTCCTCCTGCTGAAGGGTTTCTACCTGTTGAGCACTCTGTTCCAATGCTGAGCCTTGATGATGCATTTAGTGAACAAGAGGTTAAAGACTTTGATGAACGCATAAAAAGACAACTTAATTTAAATGAAGATATAGAATATACAGTTGAGCCTAAAATGGACGGTCTTGCAGTAGAATTGGTATATGAAAAAGGAATCTTTGTAAAAGGCTCAACAAGAGGGGATGGCTATGTTGGTGAAGATGTTACTCCAAATCTAAGAACTATTAGATCAATACCTTTAAGATTAATAGATCAAGAGCTACCGATTCCTGAGTTAATCGAGGCTCGTGGTGAAGTATTTATGAATAAAAAGGGCTTTGAAGAACTAAATAAAGAAAGAATAGAAAAAGGAGAGCCCCCTTTTGCAAACCCAAGGAATGCTGCTGCAGGTTCCTTAAGACAATTAGATCCTTCAATAACAGCCTCAAGACCACTTGATATCTTCTTTTATGGTATTGGATTGGTAAAAGGTTATGAATTTAAATCTCAGTGGGAGATTTTAAATTCTTTAAAAAAATGGGGATTAAAAATAAATGGCCTTATAAAAAAGGTTAAAGGAATAGAGGCTGCTATAAAATATCATCATGAAATAGCAAAGATAAGAGATAATCTTGATTATCAAATAGATGGTATTGTAATAAAGGTAAATGATTTAAAACTCCAAGAGTTATTAGGACAAAAAGCCCGTAGCCCTAGATGGGCTATTGCTTATAAGTTTGCAGCAGAAAAAGCTATTACAAGAATTGTTGATATACTTTTAAGTGTGGGGCGTACTGGTGCTGTTACCCCTGTAGCAGTTATGGAACCTGTACGTGTAGGAGGTGTTATTGTAAGAAGAGCTACTTTACATAATGAAGATGAAATACGTAGAAAAGATATAAGAATTGGTGATTGGGTTATTATTCAAAGAGCTGGAGATGTTATACCAGAGGTTGTTAAGGTCTTAAAAGAAAGAAGGACAGGAAATGAAAAAGAATTTAAGATGCCAGATACCTGTCCTGTATGTGGTTCAAAGCTTACTAAGAAACCAGGTGAAGCTGTATGGCGTTGTCCAAATCCCGATTGTTTTCCTAGACTTGTACGCTCTATTATTCATTTTGCAAGCAAAGGAGCAATGAATATAGAAGGGCTTGGTAGTAAGGTAGCAGAACAACTTGTTACAGCAGGACTTGTAAGAAAAGTCTCTGATATATACAAGCTTCAACTAAGTGATCTTACTTCATTGGAGCGCTTTGCAGAAAAATCGGCAAAAAATCTTTTAGATGAGATAGAAAAAAGCAAAAACAGACCTCTTTCAAAACTCATTTACGCATTAGGGATAAGACATGTTGGAGAGGTAACAGCTCAACTTCTTGCAAGACACTTTGGATCTTTAGATGCACTTTCAAAGGCAAGTGAACAAGAACTTCTAAAAATAGAAGGCATTGGACCAGAAGTAGCTACATCTATAAAAAAATGGTTTTCTGATCCTAAAAATATAGAATTAATTAAAGAGTTAAAGGAATTAGGTGTAAAAAGTGCCCAGAGTCCAAAAGAAATAAAGACAAAAACCCATGAGCTATTTCAAGGAGAATTTTTTAATAATAAGGAGACACAAGAATATCAAAAGATATCACTTGAAGGAAAAAGTTTTTTATTTACTGGTGCACTAAAATCTATGACAAGACAAGAGGCAAAAGACATTGTAATAGAGCTTGGGGGTAGAGTAGCCTCTAGTGTAAGTAAAAAATTGGATTATCTTGTTGTTGGAGAAAAACCAGGATCAAAACTTGAGAAGGCAAAAAAACTTGGGATAAAGATTATAAATGAACAAGAATTTCTAAAAATGATCGGTAAGGAGGAGTTACTAAAATGAAACCAGAAAAAAGAATCAGAGCACTTATTTCTGGAAGGGTTCAAGGGGTATTTTATAGAGCATCTACAAGGGATGAGGCAAAAAGGCTCGGACTTACTGGTTGGGTTAGAAATCTGCGTGATGGTAGGGTGGAACTTGTTGCAGAAGGAAGTGAAGAAGCTATAAAAAAACTTATCTCATGGTGTTGGGATGGACCCCCTTATGCAAAAGTTGAAGAAGTTTTAGTACAAGAAGAAGAACCAACAGGTGAATTTGACGATTTTGAAATAAGATACACGGTTTAAAACTTAAGAGATTTATTATGAAAAAAAGAACTATTTTAAAGACTATTTTAGTTATTTGTTTCTATTTAATAACTTTATGTAGTTGTGCAAGGGTAAATATTAATCTGACTCAATTTAATAAGCCTGTTTGTATGAACCTGGGCAATCAACTAAATGCGATAGTTCTTAAACATTTTAAAGATTCAACTAGTGCAGATTATGGTCTTTTTGGACTTATCTGTTGGAGCCCCCTTAATATCAATAAAATAGTTTCTAAAGAAATATTAAAAAATCATGGAGATGGAGTAATAAATTTAACTATAAAAGGCTATTATAGTGTATGGCAGGCTATGTTTGGGATTATAACAGCACCTTTTTGGTTACATAAAACATATATAATAGAAGGAGACGTTATTGCTCTTCCTAAAAAGAACAATCCGCCTCCTTTCTAAAACCATTAAAGTATCTCCATGGCCTTTTTAGCTAAAGATTGGGCATCTAATCCTTGCTCTCTATAAAGATCTATAGGCTTTCCTGAAGAACCATACTTTTCAACACCACATGTAACTAATTTTGTAATTATTGAATTTTTTATTAAAACCTGAGCAACTAATGAACCTAAACCTGTCTTAGCAATATGATCTTCAACAGTTATAATAGGACCTTTCTTAGCTGCTTCTATAATTGCTTTTTCATCAATAGGTTTTAAAGAAGCCATATTTATAACTTGAGCTTTTATTCCTTTTTCTTTTAATATCTCATGAGCTTCTAATACTTGTGTCACTAAGGAACCATAAGTAATAAAAGAAAGATCATCACCATATCTTAAGATATCTGCTTTACCTGGTACAAATTTATAGTCTTTATTGAAAAAAGGTCTTCCATCTTCATCTTTTACTATAGGAAGCTTTGACCTTCCCATACCAACAAAGAAATTACCTGGTTGAGTAGCAATATAACGAACAATTCTGTCTGTCTGGTTAGGATCTGCTGGCATAAAAATAGAAAAACCAAAAAGGTTATTTAATAACCCTAAATAGTCAATACACTGATGTGTAGGACCATCCTCGCCAACATCAAGCCCTAAATGAGTAGAAACAATCTTTATAGCTGTACCATTTAAATCGTTCAATCTGTGCTGATTATATGTCTCTGAAACAGCAAAGACACCAAAAGTGCTAAAGAAACAAACTAAACCCTCTTTTGATGCAGCACCAGCACAGGTTGCAGCATGATGTTCCTGTATCCCACATTCAATAAAAGCATCAGGACTTACCTGATGAAAGCCTTGCATCTTAACGGAACCTTCAAGATCACAACTAAAACCTAATATCTTAATTGAGTTCTTATTGTTAGCCTCAGCAAGGCTCTTAAGCGCATTACCATAAGCAGACCTGCAGTCTGTCTTTGTATCTGCATCATAAAGTATTGGTTCTGAAGGATCTATCTGGATTTGAGGTGTAGACAGTTGCTCTTTACAAGGAACTATTTCATAAGACTTCCTTTTTATTAACCAATCATCAAGCTCTTTAGGATCAAAACCAAGTATAGCTAAAGCTTCTTTTGCTTGATCAGGCTTTAGAGGTGAGCCATGATATTTGGCTAAATTTTCCATAAAAGGAATCCCTTTACCCATTATAGTTCTTAAAACTAATACAGTCGGTCTTTCTGGGATAAGGGTATTTCCTGTATAAGCATCCTTTATTGCATCAAGGAGTTGATCAAAATCATTTCCATTTGGAACATAAATAACATTCCAACCTGATGCCTGGTATTCCTCTCTAACTTTTACAGGCATTACATCTTCAGTTACACCACCTATCTGTAGATGATTTCTATCTACTAGACATATAAGATTTGATAACTCAAACTTTGTAGCAAATCTTCTTGCCTCACATACCTGACCCTTTTGCTGTTCGCCATCACCCATTAATACAAAAGTTTTTGCATCTATCCCAAGCCTTTTAAGTGCAAGGGCAAAGCCACAGCCTGCAGAAAGCCCCTGTCCAAGGTTTCCTGTATTCCACTCAACACCAGGAACACTTTGTTCAACATGCCCAGCAAACCTAGAACCCGCTTGTCTAAACTCACATAAAAATTCTTCCTC
This sequence comes from Desulfobacterales bacterium, assembly GCA_027066725.1. Lineage (GTDB taxonomy): Bacteria > Desulfobacterota > Dissulfuribacteria > Dissulfuribacterales > JAMONC01 > JAMONC01. The sequence goes on along the minus strand of JAMONC010000186.1, from coordinate 2,694 downwards.
ACTTATATAACCAAATTCACAAAGGACACTATAAACAGCAGGGGAAATATGCCCCATACTTACAATAACCCTATCCCTGTCTTTGAGTTTAGGTTCCTTAGGATCATGCCTTATTGTAGAATAAAGAGTTAAAAGACTATGAAGAGCAGAAAGAGAACCTCCTGGATGGCCGCTTCCTGCAAGAGTAGTTGCCAAAATAATTCTTTTGGCACATCTTCTCCACATCTGATGTAAAGTATTTTTTTGCTCCTCTGTTAATTGTACTTGGTTAATTAAGTCTACTCTAAACATTTTTACAACACCTACTTCCTATTTATTTTTTGTTTTGCTAGAAGTTTCTTTGTTTAGTTCCTTTATTATCATCTTTGTAATATCTATTTTAGGACTTACATAATATATGCCTGGCATATTCTTTTCTAAGATAATAGAGTAACCTTTTTTCTTTCCAATATCATGGATAAGAGCCTTTAATTTAGCAAAAATTGGCTTCATAGCTTCTTGTTCTGCCTGGCGCATCTCCATTTGATAATTTTGTTGTTGAGCCTGTAGATCTCTTATCATATTGGAAATTTGTTGTTCCTCTTTCTGTTTTGCTTCTTTGTTTAATAAGGGAGCCTTTTTTTCAAATTCTTGACGAGCTTGTTGCACCTTTTTAGCCTGTTGATTTAGTTTTTCTTGAAGGGATCTATATTTCGCTTTTAATTTAGAAATTGTTGCTTTACCAATATTAGACTGCTGTATAATCTGCTGCATGTCTATAACAGCAATCTTAACGCCTCTTGCAAAAGAAAAAGAGGAGAAACTCAAAAGCAACACAAAAGAAAAAAATAAAATAAAAAATCTTTTACTATACATACCTAACTCTCCTTTCAATAATACTAAAATAATAAAGCCGTCTTGGAGTGTACACCAAGGCGGCTTTAAGTTTCAAGAGAAAGTTTTATAAAAATTTACTGACCAATAATTACAAAATCGTCTCTTCTGTTCTTTGCCCATGCAGCAGGACAATGACGAGGATCTAAAGGTTTTTCTTTACCAAAAGAAATTGTCTGAATTCTATCAGGAGCTACTCCTAAATTTACAAGGTATTTTTTAGCTGCCTCTGCTCTTTTCTCTCCAAGTGCAAGGTTATATGCTTCACTTCCTCTCTCATCACAATTGCCTTGAATTTGGATTTTTATATTTGGATGGGCTAATAAAAACTTAGCATTATTTTCCATGCGTTGAACCATATCTGGACGTATGTTGTATTTATTAAAATCAAAGTAAATTGGAAGCATTGGTGCATCTGTACGTCCCTCAGAAATTTTTATTCCAAAAGTTTCATTTTGTGTAGCATTTGTTGCCTCATTAGTACCAATCACTGTTGTAGCATTTATAGGCATAGAAGTAGCATTTGTTTCTGTTGCATTTAATGTTTCAGTCTTTAATTTAGATTGATTAGTTGTTGCATTAATACTTGTCTGATTACCTGAAGTAGCATTTATAGATGTAGCATTGCTAGAAGGCTGAGTAGGTGGTACAGGAATAGTCTTTTTAGCACAACCTCCTATAATAGCCAACAAAAACAAAACAGAGACAACAACAACTAAATGAGACATTTTAATAGTTAATTCTTTCTGCATGCTCTCCCCCTCTTCAGTATTATTTTTTTCATTACTTGGTTTTGTTACCAACTTAAATGAATATACTTTAGTTTACTAAATACAAAGAAAAATACAACATATTTACATTCTAAAATAAAAATATTTCTTATTTATATTAAGAAAAATTTATTTTTGAGCCCTCCTTTCACTTTTATATTTTTGAGGCAAAATATAAGCATTTTCTGTTGCCTCAACATAACTAATAATACCATTTGCTATACCTTGAGCAACTAAATTTAAATAACGATTATTCTCTAGTCTTTTTTCTTCTATTCTATTACTTATAAAAGATATTTCAGTAAGAATTGCAGGCATTCTAGCACCTATTAACACAAAAAATGGAGCTTGTTTTACTCCTAAGTTTTCTATTCCTTTATACCTTTTTTTAAGGGTATCAATAATACCTTTCTGCACATATTGTGCCAATCTTTTTGACTCCCTAATTTTACTATTTCTCATAAGATCATTTAATATACTTTGTAAATCACTAATTCTTTTTGTTGAAGTAGCATTTTCTCTAGCAGCTACTCGCATAGCATCTTTATCGAGAGCAAAGTTTAAAAAAAATGTCTCTACTCCTCTAGTATGTGGATTTGGGGATGAATTCGCATGAATAGAAATAAAAAGGTCTGCTTTATCTGCATTGGCAATAGCTGTCCTTTCTTCAAGAGGCAAAAAGACATCCTTTGATCTAGTTAGTATTACCTGACATCCTAACCTTTTTTTAAGAATTTGAGCTAACATTTTAGCCACTTTTAAAACAACATTTTTTTCTTCTAATCCATCAGGGCCTATTGCACCAGGATCTTTTCCACCGTGTCCTGCATCAATAACTATTCTCCTTACACATAATCCTAACTGTTGAGCTAAAGATAATCTTTTACCTCTCTCTAAATTTCTTAATCCAGGAGGGATACAGTTTTTTAAAGATTTATAAGAAGCGTAGTGTTCTCCAAACACATCTACTACAATTCTAAAAGGATTATCTAAATAAAAAACTCTTGTTCCTTTAAATTGTCCTAAATCAAAAACAACCCTTACTGTTTTG
>JAMONC010000185.1 GCA_027066725.1 Desulfobacterales bacterium | reverse complement strand
AGTTAAATTTATAATTGGAGAAATTAGTATTTCTGGAGCATATTTTTTAATTCCCTCTATCTTTCTTTTAGCACATCCAGATTCTTCAAAAAGAGCAATTTTATAGGTATGTCTCATCATGATTTATTTACATCCACATAAAATATATGTTAAAAAAGTCTAGTCTAATTCTACAGCCTAAATAAAATTTTAAAAGGAGTTTTAAAAAATGGATGAGAGTTATCGTATAACCCTTTCTGAAAAAGAACTTCCTCATGCATGGTACAATATTGTACCGGATTTACCAGAACCTCTTGCTCCACCACTTAATCCTAAAACAGGAAAACCAGTAACACCTGATGATCTAAAACCCATCTTCCCAGACAATCTTATTGCTCAAGAGGTAAGCCAAGAGCCATGGATAGAAATCCCTGAGCCAGTAAGAGAAATATATAGATTGTGGCGCCCCTCACCCCTTCATCGTGCTAGAAACTTAGAAAAATATCTAAAAACACCTGCACGTATATACTATAAAAATGAAGGCGTAAGCCCTCCAGGAAGTCATAAACCCAATACTGCAGTAGCACAAGCCTATTTTAACAAGATAGCAGGTGTAAAAAGGCTTGCTACAGAAACTGGTGCAGGGCAATGGGGAAGTGCCCTTTCATTTGCATGTCGCCTCTTTGATATGCAGTGTACGGTATACATGGTAAAAGTTAGCTATGAACAAAAGCCATATAGAAGAATACTTATGCATATTTGGGGTGGAGAAGTTTATCCTTCTCCAACAGATAGAACTAATGCAGGAAGGGCTATTCTTGAGAAAAACCCAAATTCAAATGGAAGCCTTGGCATTGCAATTTCTGAGGCAGTGGAAGATGCAGCAACACATGAAGATACAAATTATGCACTTGGAAGTGTATTAAATCATGTATTACTTCACCAAACTATTATAGGATTAGAAACACAAAAACAGCTTAAATTAGCAGAAGAAAAACCTGACATCTTAATAGGATGTGTAGGAGGAGGATCAAATTTTGGCGGTTTTGCTATACCTTTTGTAAAGGAAAAACTAGATGGCAAACTTGATGCTGAAATAATAGCTGTTGAACCTACATCATGCCCAACACTTACAAAAGGACTTTATGAATACGACTATGGTGATACTGCGGGGATGACCCCTCTTATGCTTATGTATACTCTAGGACACGCATTTGAACCCCCTGGTATTCATGCAGGAGGACTTAGATACCATGGTGATGCCCCACTTCTTTGTTATCTGGTTAAAAAAGGGCTTATTAGCCCAAGGGCGTATACACAAAATCCTGTATTTGAAGCTGCTACTATATTTGCTAGAACAGAAGGGATAATACCTGCTCCAGAGACCAGCCATGCAATAAAAGCAGTGGTAGATGAAGCAATAAAATGCAGGGAAACTGGAGAAGAAAAATGCATCGTAGTATGTTTTAGTGGGCATGGCCACTTTGATCTAGCTGCCTATGATGATTACTTGGCAGGAAAGCTTAAAGATTATGAATATCCTGAAGAAAAGATAAAAGAAGCCTTAAAAGACCTACCTAAATTCCCTACTGGCTTATAAAAAATTTAAAAAAGGAGATAGACATATAGCAGTCTATCTCCTTTTTTTGTTAAATAACAATATTTTTAAATATTGAGATACTTCTATTTTTTAATTGCTTTTCTTTTAAAATATCATTACACTTAAACAAAAATCATTTTAATTAGAAAATGAAAATCAATAAGGAGGCTTAAAGTATGAATTGGGTCAAAAATTTTTTTAAAAACCTTTTAGTATTACTAATTTTGGTATCTTTTCCTACCATATCTGTTGCACAAACAGGGAATAATACATCTACAAATAATATGCCACCATTTTTAGGTATAGGATTAGGCAGAAATGCTGCCTATTGTCCATTTGGTGCATCTGGGAATTTAGCATCATTTGTAGCTAGAATGCCAGCACAACCCCTTTCTTTAAAAGAAAAAGAGGGACTTATAAAAATGACAGAGGAAGAAAAGTTAGCAAGAGATGTATATCAAGCCCTATATAAAAAATGGCGTATGCCTATTTTTAATATGATTGCCCAAACAGAACAAAGGCACCTAGAGACAATGAGAGCATTATTAAAAAAATATAACTTAAAGGATCCTGTTGAAGGACTAAAATCTGGAGAATTTAAATCTAATAATATGAG
>JAMONC010000184.1 GCA_027066725.1 Desulfobacterales bacterium | reverse complement strand
AGGTCTTGATAATAATAATCTTTATATTTTAACTACTAAAGATAATTTTATTAAAGTATATAGTATTAATTCATATCAATTAGTTGATAAAATAAGTATTCCTTTTACAGTTCAAGCAACTTATATGATTTTAGATAAAAAAGATAATTATATATTTGTTCTTGATTCTAGAAGTAATTCTATTGCACGTATTGATATATCTTCCGGCTCAGTTATGGTTAAAGACCATATAGGTTATCAACCAACTTTTGGAGTATATTTTGATACAATTAATACATTAGCAATTTCTTCTAAGTTATCACAAGCAATATATTTCTTAAATCCAGAATCTTTAAATATAGTGAAGACTATATCTACTACGAATTCTCCTTCTGGTTTGTTACTATGGCAAAATTTATTATACATAGCTGAGAGTAATTCTAACAATATTAGTGTTTATGATATTAATAATAATAATATGGTAATGCATTTTAATGTAGGGATAGAACCTTTACGTTTATATCCTGGAATGAATGAGATATTTGTTACTAATTATTCTTCTAATACTGTTGATATATTATTACCTAATCAGATAGGAGTTGTACAAGAAATTGATGTAGGACAAGGTCCAGTAGATATGTCATGTTCTCATACTAGACATTGGTTATATGTAGCTTGTCATATTGATAAAGAGATTACTGTAATAGATCCTTCTTCTTCCACAGTTATTAGACATATCTATCTAGGAACTATGCCTCTTGGTTTGACAGTCTTACAATAATTCAGTATTTAATTTATTATTGATTTTGTTATTTAGTGTGAAGCAATTCAGAACATTAGAAAATTAGCAAATTTTTAAAGACCTAAAAATAACATTATCTTAATTGCTTAAAACTAAATCACATTTTTTTATTTGTCGTCTTTCTAATCCGAAAAGATTAATAACAGCACAAATCTTGTGGATTAGGAGGACGACAGTGAGATATTATATATTTTTTATAATACTGTATTTAATTATATGTCCCACAAAAATTTTTGCACAAAAGAATTGCTTATCCTGTCATAATAGTTGGTATAATGAAAAAATAGATGAAGCTTCTATTCATGCTCCTTTCTTGCATGGTAACTGTAATGTATGTCATTCAAAGTCTGATATGGAAAATTCTTCAGATCAGGATCAGCAAATTAGCGATTATAACTGGATATTATCTAAATATATTCCATCGGGGATGACTTTAATACCTTTATCTCAGAACAAAAATTTATTATTAAAATTAACTAATGAAGATAAAGATATTAATAAAACTATTCACTTAAAAGTTACAAACTTTGAACAATTATCTAATAATATAGATTTTAGTTTACCTGTAGTCATTACTAATTTCCATGTTGTTTCTATAACTACAGATTACATGGTACACGCTAAAATAGTATGGAATACTAATATCCCTACAAAATGTAGTATATATTATGGGATATCTAAAAATGACAAAAATATTTCTAATGAATACTTATATAGTACAAATCATATTTTAGAAATAGATGGACTTAAGAAAAATACTCAATATTATTTATATATTGTGGCAGAATCTCCAATTAATGAAAAAATAACATCTTCTACTATTTCATTTAATACTTCTGCAAATTTTGATAACTCAAGCCTAATAGAGAATTCAAATGTTAATCAAAAATTAGATGTCAAAATAATAAATATCTTAGATAAAAGATATATTGAAATAACTAGTCCAACACAATTATATTTAAAAATTGCTTTAGATAATTCTAATTTATCTAACGGTGTGACAGGAATAAATATTGCTGATACTAGTATAAAACCTACTCACTTATGTTCATCTGAAATATATGAATTAGGATATAAGAAATGTCTTGATTGTCATAATTCCTCGCAATATGATCATAATTCTCATCCTATTAATATCATGTTACCTCCCAATATGCATCCACCTAAAAAGCTAATATTAGTAAATGGTAAGATTACTTGTATAACATGTCATTGTCCACATGCTAGTAATTATCCACATCAGTTAAGGATGAAAGAGACTACTCTATGCGGGTGTTGTCATGATCTTAGACATTATGCAGGATTAAAAATAGCTCAACAATATAGATATAGGGATAACTCTCAGGAAAGTTTAAGCAACATGTAATAAAGTTTATTTAAAATAACGAGTAATAATTCTTTTAGTAGTAGGATCTCTATATTTTAAAGAAACATTAATAATAGCATCTTTATTAGTTATTATTTCTACAAAGATACTATGTCTTTTATGACATGATAAAATCCATTTTATAATACCATACCTATTATTATAACTAATGGGAGAGGGACGAGCATTTTTTAAATATATTCCATAAGGTAAATGTACTTTTAATATGATAGTTTTGGGTCCCTTTCTATCTATATTAACTACTATTTTATAATGTTTGCTTTTAATATAATTGATATGGACTATTACTTGAGCCAAACAAACTCCTGCCAGATATATCCAGGTAAATAGTAATATCAATAATATCTTATTTATTAGGTAAAAATTTATGTTTTTTATCATCCCAATGGTATTTACCAGCGGCCCATAATCTCTCAATTTCTCTTTTCCCATAGTTAATTCCCTTAATTCCTTGCAATTCATCAAAAATTGTTAATATTTCCTGGTCGTCAATTTTTAAATCCCCATTTAGATCTGCCCAGTGGACATATTTTATAGTAATATTTTTATCTCCTCTTATGGATTGTTTGTATTTACCTTTTTGCATTGTTATTGAGCCTGTAAATTTTAACTGTGTCCCTATAGAAATATTATTTTTTGTTTTTAAGAAATATACCACAACAAAATCTTTTTTATTAGGAGGAAATATCCAAATTAACTCGTTTTCTTTTAATTTTTTCATAACATAATGAGGAATTGATTGTATAAATGTACAAGAGTGAGGAAAATGTTCTCTTAATATTAGAGAAGAGGTATTAGACCCTTGTATTTTTATAGTGATTATTACAGGGAATTTCTCTCCTGGTGCAACATAATTAGGTAGTATTCTTTGAATTTTAATATTAGGAAGTGATTGTTGTTTATAATAGTTAACACCATAAAACACAACGGCTACAAAAAGTATTGTTATAAGCATAATAACAAAATATAACTTTTTATTAATAAATGATCTTATATCCCAAGACCTTCTATATCTTTTTTCTTTTTTGTTATTATTTTTTTCACTTATAGGTTTTTCTACTTCCTCTTCTTCTGTTGTTTTTGTTATGATTTCTTTTTCTCTTATAAGCTCTGATATATCGATCTCTAAGGCATTGGCTAGTTTTAAAGCGTTTTCTTTTTTAATAGTAGGATATTTTTTGTTTTCCCATCTAGAAATAGTATCTGTCGTTACTCCAACTATAGAAGCTACATACAATTGAGTTAATCCTAGTTCCTCCCGACGTTTTTTTATTTTATCTCCGTCAATGGGTATTTTTGAAGGAATTTGATATTTTTCTTCTATCACTCAGATCTCCAGTTTATTTATAATCTTTTTATTTTTTATATTATATATCACCCTACATCTAGTTAAAAGTAACCCTACATCTACCAATATCGCCTTTTATTTTTTTATATTTTGTTTATTCTAGATTATAAAAGTACCTACACAGTATTTAAATTTTATTAACAAAAAACACAATGAAAAGGAGGTTATGTTATGAGAAACAAAAATGGTATAAAGAAAATGTTGGCATCTATAGTGTCAATGTTTTTATTGGTGACGTTGGTTAGCATTAATGCAAATGCAGCTAAATTTAAAGGTGAGGTTAAAGAGATTATTCCTGCTAATGTTACAATTGAAAAGGTGATTACTACAGGTATTCCTTTTGTAAAAAAGATAAAATTGAGAAATACTAAAGCATACGGAATTGAAATAGTAGTAATCAATGCTAATTTACCAAAAAGATTACGTCAGGGGAAAAGATTAATTATCCATACTGCTCATGGTAAGATATTAGCTAAAATTATAGCAATTGTAACGCCAAAGACCTCTATAGGAAGGATCGAGAGAATTTTTAAACATAAGCACGTGGCTATCATTATAAATGATCTAAAGAGAAAAAGAGTGATTATTTTAGGTATCAAGAAAAAGATAAAAATTCAAAAACAAGAAAAAGTTTTAATATTTATACAAAGAGCTCATAGGACAATGATGGAAGGTTGTTAACTATATATAAATAGCAATATTTCTAATAGCCCAAGAGTATCTCTTGGGCTATTTTTATTTTTTCTCTTGTTTTCATGTGGTAATGAGTATATTTATTATTATAATTAATAATAAAAATTTTTATTAATTAAGAGGTGTTCTATGAGTGAATATAAATCCTCAATAAATTTTTGGGAGACATATAAACCTAGAGCGAGTAAGTGGACACATCTTTTAGTAGCGTCTCTTGTGTGGTCTGTAGTAGGTATAGTCTTAATTATTAGAGGCAGTTTTTATGCTGTAAGGCCTTATGGGTGGATGGGGCTTTTATATTGTAGTCCTGCTTTAATATTAGGTTTTGTTAAGGCCAAGTGGATTTTGGATAAAACAGCCCATAAGATTATAAAAAGAATAGAGGAAAGAGGGGACCATAAGTGTATTGGCGGGTTTATATCTTTTAAAAATTACTTATTAATTATAGCAATGATATTTTTAGGAATAACTCTAAGAAAGAGTGGTTTTTTCCCAGCTTGGTTTGTAGCTATGGTTTATGTGGCTATAGGAGCTGGACTTTTATTTTCTAGTAGACTTATATGGACTAAGTGGCGTTTAAGACAAGAAATGGCTTAATAATTATCATTTGTTAGATTTTAAATCCTAATTTAATCCCAATTAATTTTAAAATTATTATTAGTAATGCAAATAATATAAAATTTAATTCAACAAATAATTCTAGTCTAAGTAGTAATCCGATAGCTTCCCCTTTTAATTTAAAGGATAATAGTAAAAATAATAAGGAAATAGGTAAAAAACATATTACACCAATAGGAGTTATCTTCCACACAACCAAAGCTAACGAAGTAATTGCTGTTAAGAATGCTACGATCTTTATAAGTTTAATTGTTTTACTTTCTCCTAATATTACTGCTATGGTTTCTCTTCCTACTATTTTGTCACCATGAATTTCTAATACATCTAATAAGGCACTTCTCAAAAAAACTATAGCAAATGCTAAAGCAAACAAGATAATTATTACCTGTTGGTTAACTGAATTTAGATCTATAGTAGGTGCTATAACAGATACAATAGACCATGCAAGTGGCACAAAAAAACTTTTAGTACCTGATAGACTCAATCTTTTTTTTCTAAATTTTTTATCTGTGAATAGTCTAGCAGTATAGAGTGCGCCTAACAAAGATAAGGCTAGATACATTAAAAAGGCGTTTTCTCCTAGATAAAAAGATATTAATATACTTAAAATTGATAAAAATATAGAAAATCCTATTAGTGCCTTTTGATGGATTGTCAAAAAATTAGCTCTCAGAGGATCATTATACCTACCAGCTTCTCTATTTAAGAGTCTGTTTAGTGTGTGCATTGCATATATATAGCCACCTGCGGCACATGCTCCTATAATACTACGTAGTCCAAGTCTGAGAATGAGTCCTATACCCAAAGCAAGGCAAAAACCTGCAAGTCCTGTCATTAGATTGGCTTCTAACAAGAATCTAATAAGTTTTTTAGTTCCTCTTTCTAATATGGTTTCTTTTTTCCCAGGAAGCGCTTCTAGTTGTTTTACAACTTGATTTATTACCCAATTTGGAGTCGATGCACCCGCTGTAACACCAATGCTTGAGAAATTTTTTAATTTTTCAAGGTCTAAATCTTCTGCTGTTTCAACAGCTAAAGTAAAAGCGTTACACTCACTTGCTATTTCAGCAAGTCTTTTAGTATTTGCACTGTTTTTACCACCTACAACTACTATTGCTTCTACGTGTTTAGCAAGACGTCTTACCTCATGTTGTCTTCTAAATGTAGCATCACAAATAGTATCAAATATTTTTCCCCCAGGATTTTTTTCCAAAATCTTTTTACACCACTTTTCAAAACGTTTTCTATCTTGTGTGGTCTGGGCTAAAATAATGTATTTATTTAATGTGGGAAGTTTTTCTATATCTTCTTCAGAGCTTACAAGAATTCCTTTCTCCCCTGCATGGGCTAGTATTCCTATTACCTCAGCATGTCCTTTATCTCCAATAAGGACACAGTTATATCCTTTGGAAGCATAAGTCTTAGCAAGCATTTGTACTTTAACAACTTTAGGACAGGTAGCATTTTTTATAGAAAATCCTGCCCGTTTTAATTTTTCTATAGTAGAAGGGGGTGCCCCATGTGCCCTTATTATGACTGTGCCTTCTCCTTTTCGAGGGATTTCTTTTAGTATAGATACACCTTGTTTTTCAAGAAGTGCTAGGGCTGAGGGGTTATGGATAAGAGGTCCTAGAGTATATACAGGTTTTGGAGCATTTCTTGATGCCTCAAGGGCAATTTCCATTGCCCTTCTAACTCCCATACAAAATCCTGCGACCCTAGCTAGCTTAACTCTCATTCTATCCTTTCCATATAGATATTAGAGTAGACTTAGGTCTGCTACCAAAAAGAATAGTTCTTTTATATTTGCAAGAAGATTTAATCTATTGTTTTTAAGTTCTTTTTCTTTTGCCATTACAAGTACATTATCAAAGAAATTATCTATTGTAGGTTTAAGTTTTAATAATAATTTTAGTGCAGTTTTATAATCATCTTTTTCTACAGCTTTTAAAATGTCTTGTTTGTTCTCTAAGTAGGCCTTCCAAAGCGCTTTTTCTTCCTCTTGTACTAATAAATCTTCATTGACTTTACCTTTAGGACGGTCTTTTAAGATATTTACTACCCTTTTAAAGGCAAGTATCAGGTCTTTGAATTCCTCTTTATCTTTTATATCTTCTAACGCCTTTATACGGGCTAACGCCTTAATGGGGTAATCAAATCCTATAGCCAATACAGAGTCCACAACTTTTGGATCATATCCCTTTTGTATCTGGTCATTTAAGAATCTTTTGGCAATAAAGGAGATTATTTTTCCCTTTTGTTCTTTTGATATATCTATAGTTGTTGATAATTTTATTGTTTTTAATGTAAAGTCGACCAAGTTATCTATATTAATTAATAGATTATTTTCAAGAACAATCCTTAAAATTCCTAAAGATGCCCTTCTTAATCCATAAGGGTCTTGGGTTCCAGATGGTTCATGTCCTAAGATAAACATTGAACATATAGTGTCTATTTTATCTGAAATACTTACAATTGAGCCACATATAGTTTTGGGTAACTCTCCATCAGCTTTAGTTGGCATATAATGTTCTTCAATGGCTATAGCTACCTCTTCCGGTTCATTAGAAAGAAGGGCATAATATCTACCCATAACACCTTGAAGAGTGGGAAATTCTCCAACCATTTCTGTTAAAAGATCTGCTTTACATAGATATGCAGCCCTTTCTACACAGTCCAGTACTGAAGGGTTTATGTTTTCTGCTAGATATTTAGCAATTTCTATAATCCTCTTTGTTTTATCAAGAATAGTTCCAAGACCTTCATGATATATCATCCCAGAGAGCTCTGGGACATATGCCTCCAAAGGTCTTTTTGTATCCTCTTTAAAGAAAAATGCTGCATCGCTTAGCCTTGCTCTTAATACACGTTCATGTCCTTTGGTTACGAGTGAAGGATCTTTAGGTTTTAGGTTATTTATTGCAACAAAATGCGGGGCAAGTTTTCCTTCGTTATTTACAACAGCAAAGTACTTTTGGTGTTCTTTCATAGAGGTTATTAAAACAGGCTCTGGTAGTTCTAAAAATTTTGAATCAAAATCTCCACAAATGGCAAATGGATACTCTGTTAAATTGGTATTTATCTCTACAAGTTCATCATCTTCTAATATTTTATATCCTTTTTCTTGAACCACTTTTTGTGCATCTTCAAGAAGAATATTTTTTCTTTTATCTTGATCTACGATAACAAAATTTTCTTCTAATATCTTTAAGTAATTATTTAGATTAGCCTCAGAAAGTTTGATTTCTTTTTTGCCTAAGAATCTGTGTCCTTGAGTTATATTAGAACTAATGACATCTTCTATTTGAAATTCTATAGTTTCATTTCCAAAAAGTGCCAAAATCCATCTTATTGGTCTTGCAAATCTTATTTTTTCTTCTCCCCAACGCATATTTTTAGGGAAGCTTATAGTGGTTATTATTTCTTTTAAGAGGGGAGGAAGTATTTCTTTGGTATCTTTCCCGTTTATAATACGATTTATAATTACATAAGGACCCTTATCTGTTTCTTCTATTTTAAGCTCTGTTATATCTACTCCTTGATTTTTAGCAAATCCTAGTGCAGCCTTGGTTGGGTTGCCTTTTTCATCAAAGGCTATTTTTTTAGGGGGGCCAACAATCTTTTCTTTTCTATCTTTTTGCTTAATAGCAAGAGAATCTATGAATAATAAAAGTCTTCTAGGTGTTCCAAAGGTTTTTACACTTGAAAAGGAAAGATAATTTTCAGTTAATAGTTTTTGAGCTATATCTTTTAATTGTCTGATAGCATTTGGTATAAATCTAGCTGGTATTTCCTCTGTTCCTATTTCAAACAATAAATTTTGCACCTGGCTCATCTTATTCCTCCTCCTTTTTAAGTTGTTCTACATAAGCCTTTGCTACTGCTCTAGCCAGGTGCCTGACCCTTGCAATATAAGCAGTTCGTTCAGACACACTTATTGCTCCCCTTGCCTCAAGTAGATTAAATGTATGAGAACATTTTAGGCATTGATCATAAGCTGGTCGTACTATAACTTTTTCTAAGAGAGATTTGGCTTCTTCTTCATATTTTTCAAAGCAGTCTTTTAGAGTTTCTATATTAGCATATTCAAAGTTATATGCTGAGAATTCAACTTCATCTTTATAATGTACGTCCCCGTAACTAGTATACTCGTTCCATTTTAGTTCATATACATTATCGACTTCCTGTAAATACATTGCTATTCTTTCAAGTCCATAAGTAATTTCTACACTTATTGGGTCTAGGTCAATACCACCAACCTGCTGGAAATAAGTAAATTGTGTTATTTCCATGCCATCTAGCCAGACCTCCCAGCCAAGTCCCCATGCTCCAAGGGTAGGAGATTCCCAGTCATCTTCTACAAAGCGGACATCATGACATTTAAGATCAAGCCCAAATGCCTCAAGGCTTCCAAGATATAAATCTTGTATATTTTTAGGGCTAGGCTTTATTATGACTTGATATTGATAATAATGTTGAAGTCTGTTTGGGTTTTGTCCGTATCTACCATCTGTTGGCCTTCTAGAAGGTTGTACATAAGCAGCTTTCCATGGCTTTGGTCCAAGACAACACAAAAATGTTGCAGGGTGAAATGTCCCTGCACCAACTTCCATATCATATGGTTGAACAATAAGACAGCCCTGTTTCTCCCAGTAAGAATTTAGTGTTGATATAAGTTGTTGAAAGGTCATTTTAGTTGATCCTTACTCCTTTGTACTTATATTTTATAAAAAATAAGTAATAGTTTTGGTTGACTATTAAATATCAAACGAAAAAGTTATTTAGTCAACAGTTATAAATAAGTTATGATAAAATTTGTCATTTTTATTAAAAGAATGCTTCCACTGTTGTTTTTTCTTTGCTATAGTCAACATTAAGAGATCACATCTTAAAAGGAGGTGTCAAATTGAGCCAGATAAAGAATATTCCAGCGATTGATCCTAGTAAAGACCCTTTATCACCAGAGTTTTGGCGTAATTATTTTACTGACACCCAGGGGGGATTAAGTCTTAAAGATGCAATGGAGACCTGTATATGTGAAGAGGCAGCGTTAGACTATGATGAGCTTGAACGCTGCAGTCACTTTATGAGTGAAGTAAATGCTGTATTAGATGACCTTAATAGGGTAGGGGTCTTAAGCAGAGAAAATACAATTCTTCACATAGGTTGTGGTACCGGTACCTTTGCAATTCGAATGGCCCCTGTATGTCAAAAAGTAATATGTGTTGATGATTCTGAAAGAAATTTAAAGCGGTTAAAAGAAAAGATTCAGGTGATGGGGCTTGAGACAAACGTAGAGGTCCAAAAGGTAGATTGGGCAAGCTATAAACCAGATAAACAATATGATGTAGTATTCGCATTTAACTCACCAATACTTCGTTCAATTGAGGGGATAGATAGTCTTCTTGCGTCTGCTAAAAAATATTTAGCAGTAGTTTACTGGGCAGGTATTAGAAGGAATCCATTATTAATTGAACTTTTTAAAGAAATCATGGATTTTGATTATAAGCCTGCGACTCCAGATATTGTTACAATATTTAATTATCTTTATAGCTTGGGGTATGCAGCAGATCTAAAATTCTTTAGGGGGTGTTGGAAAAGGACAAAAGATGTAAATGCACAAGTAGAAAATCTTATATGGAGACTAGAATCAAGAAGAAAACTTACTG
>JAMONC010000183.1 GCA_027066725.1 Desulfobacterales bacterium | reverse complement strand
AAACCAGAGTTCATTAACAGACGGGAGTACATACGAGAGAAAGGACAAGTAAGAAAGAAAGCTATTTATGTAGTATAGAACCTTGATGGCTACAAGGGACAGAATCTAGTCGATTTTGCCTAGGAGTACTAAATGATCTTAAGGCACGAGGAGTAAGAGATGTTTTCATTTTTAGTGTGGATGGATTAAAAGGGTTAGATATGGGGAAGTAAATACCCCCATATAGTAAAGAGCTGGAAGAATAATTGGGAAGTATTAACGACATTTTTTAGGTATCCAGTTGAAATAAGGCGGATAATGTATACAACTAATGTCATAGAGAGTGTAAACAGCAAATTTAGGAAGGCTACAGCAGGTAGAAAGGTGTTCCAAAGGAGTCATTACTAAAGTGCCTTTATATGGCTGCTATGGAACTTGAAAAAAAATGGCGTCGACCAGTAAAAGACGGGCCTTCATTTTATGCCCAGATAACAATTTTATTTGAAGATAGATTATGAAATAAAATTTACACAAATGAGTAGACAGTCCCCTCTTAGATGAGTTTAGTCGCCCCTTCGAGAAAAATCCCCCAAGCCCCTTATCCCTCTTTAACCCAAACCTTTTTCCCATCACTAACAACTGCCAATTTTAATATATCTCTACACCCCAACTCCTCTAACTCTTTTACATATCCTTTTTCTTCTATCTGTTTTAGAGCCTCTTCTATTGCCTTATCTGGGTCTTTGTGTTTGGTCTTATTTAAAGACTTTAACTCCATTACTATAGCAGTCTTTTTTACATCTTTTGGAATGACCATTACATCATATCTACCATATCCACTTTCTCTATTGGTCTTTACTCTATAGTCTGGCTCAAGTCCTATTAGCATTCCTGCAATAAATCCTAGATATAATGCTTCTGGTTCTTTTCCTTTTGCATCAAAGTAAGAAAGGGTCTCTACTACAAGATCATTTAATATAAGCTCAAACTCATCTATATTTTTATCTATCAACGCCTTTAAAAGCTGATTTAATCTCTCTCCAGAAAAACCCTTTTTTACCCAATTTGATATTATATTTTCGTATATATACTCTACTTCTATATTTGGTATTACAAGTTCACATCTTATCTTCCCTTTAATGTTTTCTTTATTCTCACACCTTAGATATCCACTAAAAAACAAAAGGGAATAAATAGATTTTTCATCATATTTTAAGTCAGGGAATACGATATTTTCATCTATATAGCTTACAATACTTTCACCATTAAGAAGCCTTGTAATATCTTCTTTAAGCTGATTAGGTCCTTCTTCAACAAGCATTCTTATTACATCATTAGATGAAGTATTTGCCCAATAGGGTCTTAGTTCTTTATAAGAAACTGTATTTAACACAGACCAAGGATTTAGCATAATCTGTGTGCCAAATTTATACCCATCATACCAATCTATGATCTCATCGTATCTATGCTCTTCTTTGTAATCTTTAAGTAATTTAAGAGTTTCTTCTTTTGTAAAACCAAAGTATTTATCAAATAAATGGGTTAAGATACTTGCAACAGTTAGATTATTAAGCCCAGTAAAGATACTTTCTTTAGAAACCCTTAAGCAACCTGTAATAACAGCCTTTTTAAAATTGGGATTATCTTTAAAGGCAGCACTCATAAACCCGCGCATAAAATCAATTAACTCTTCATAATAGCCCTTTATCCATGCTGCATGTATTGGAGTGTCATATTCATCTAATAGGATTATTGGCTTTTGATTGTAAACCTTATAGAGATAAGTACTTAGTTCATATAAAGAATTCTTTAGACTAGTATAGTCTGCCTTAAAGTTTATTATTTCATCAATTCTTTTTTGTTCTCCCTTAGTTAGGTCAAGCTTTATTATTTCATTAAAATATTTTTTATATGCTAGAGACATTAAGTTATTTAGATCAGATAAAAAGGTATCAAAATTAGGCTCCTTAAGGTCTTTAAAGGTAATAAATATAACAGGATATTTACCTTGATGCTTAATCTCTGGAAGGCTTTCTATCTTTAAGCCATTAAATAGGGCTCTTCCTTTTTCATTTATATCAAAAAAATATCTTAGCATTGAGAGATTAAGGGTCTTACCAAATCTTCTTGGACGAGGGATTAAAATAACTCTATTATTTTCATTTAAGATATCCGCAATAAACTCGCTCTTATCTACAAAGTAGTAATCTTTTTCTCTTAT
>JAMONC010000182.1 GCA_027066725.1 Desulfobacterales bacterium | reverse complement strand
GAAAAAGATATGGAAATATTATAAAATTGGTTCTGGGGAAGTATTAAGATGTCATAAGTCTAGGATAAAAAAGATTTATCAATTTGTAGAAAAAGATGGCAAGATTTATTGTAGTTGTGGGCAACTAATAGGAATTGATAAAGGGGAATTTTATAAAATGATTGCCAAAGGTTTTACATATTCAGGAACTAAAGTAAAAAAATGAAAAGAACAATTTTATTTTTTGTTTTTAAAATTATTTTACATAATATATCTTATGGGACATTTTTTAAATTTCTAAAAAATAAAAAGGACTATATTTTCTGCTGTTATTCCCTATCGTTAAATAGATCATTTTTAACAAGTTCATATATTTCTTTAGGAGTTTTGTTTGTATGTCCATCTATACTTATGATGCCAACATTAATATTAATTTTGTTATTTGACATATTTCTTGTTTCTCTTTTTAGTCTTAATGCCGCACATTCTCCACCAGTTTCATGGGTACAAGGAAGTATAGCAGCAAATTTGCCATCACTTAGTAGATATAAGAGATCTGTTGACCGGAGTGTTTTCCTAGCAATTTTGGGGAAATTATATTTTTCTTCTTTATCTCCATATACTTCTATTAAAAGAACTGCAAATCTATGCCCATATCTATTTAGGCGTTTTAACTCCCAATCTAAATCATCAAAAAAGGCCGATTCATCTCTAAGTTCAGTGATATTAAAGTTTTTTCTATTTTCTGTATTGAGCTTGTTATCTATCTCATTTGTAATAAACATTATTAATGTTTTTCCCTCCCGATAAGGTACTTTAATAATGTAATATAACTTTATATATTTATGTAACTTTTAACTATAAAACCAGCTTTTTCTATTAGTTGTTCTACAGGAGGCTGTTTTGGATAAGGCTCTTCTTCTGGCAAAAATATTAGACTTGAAATAGTCTCGTGTCTCTTGAGCCCTAAAGATTCTACCCAGCTATCTAACTGTTTTGGGGTAAAAAACTTGGCATACCTATATAGTGGGTGTCCTTTCTTGCCTTTTTTTGCATATAATTTCCCCCACGGAGAATCCTTAGGGACAAAACCTATAACAAGTCTTCCCCCTTTTTTTAGTATCCTTACAGCTTCCTCAATAGCTTTCTTTTGATTTTGTACAAAACAAAGAGAAAATATAAAGTAAACCCATTCAAAACTTTGATCAGTTATAGGCATTTGTTCTGCCTTACCAACTATTACGTTTACACCCCTTGTTTTAGCAACTATCGCTGCATCTTTTGCAGGCTCAAGCCCAAATGGTATACAAAGCCTCTGAGCAAAACGCCCTGTTCCAACGCCGATTTCAATGGAAGATCTACTTGGGTAGCCTAGTACACCAAGTGCTGCTAGTTCATTTTTAAAAAGTATATTGTTTTCATACCAAGAGTCATATTCCTTTACACACCTAGAAAAAGCTTTATAGGATGGTTCAGACATGCCATTCGTCTCCCCAGTCTTTAATTTATTCGAAATATTTTGACAAAGCTTTAATTTAAATTTAATTTTTTGTTTAAAAATTATATTTAATCCTTTGTTTTTATGTTCTTTTTCATTGTTTGACAAAGGTTTCCTTTTTCAAGTTTTTCATAAATCTTTTTTGAAATCTCCATAAATATTTTTGCCACTTCTAGTTCTTCATTTAAGCTAACAGGTTTTCCTTCATCACCACCTTCTCCAACACTTGGATCAAGAGGAATTTGGCCTAAAAGATCGACTTTAAATGCCTTTGCCATCTTTTCTCCTGCACCCTTTCCAAATATATGCATGATCTTTTCTTCATCTCCATCTTTAATTTTTAGATAAGACATATTTTCTATTATTCCTAAAATTGGTATGTTTTCGGAAATAAAAAGCCCTATTGATCTTCTCACATCACTCATTGCTACTTTTTGTGGTGTAGTTACTATTACTGCTCCTTCAAGGGGAATACTTTTTACAAGAGTAATAGCAGCATCACCTGTGCCTGGTGGAAGATCAACTACAAGGCAGTCTAATTCTCCCCATTTTACATGACCTAAAAACTCTTTTATTGCTTTATTTACCATTGGCCCGCGCCAGACTATTGGTACACCTTCTCCTGCAAGCATACCTGTAGACATAACCTTTATGCCGTATTTCTCTACAGGAAGCAACCAACCCTCTGATCCAACTGGGCGTTCTTTTATCCCAAGCATAATCGGGATATCAGGTCCATGCATATCAGCATCAAGAATTCCAACTTTTAGTCCCATCTTACTCATTGAAATAGCAAGATTTACTGATACAGTAGTTTTCCCAACTCCACCTTTTCCTGAGGCAACGGCTATTATGTGTTTAACTTTTTTAATTCCTTCCATCTCTGAAGGTTCTTTTCCAAAAAGCTTTGCCCTTTCAGCAGATGTCATAAGTGCAAAGTCTATCTTTACATCAATATCTTCATAACTCTTTTTTATTGAATCTGTAATTAATTTTGCAATCTTGTCCTTTACTGTACATGCCTTGCTTGCTACAAGTACTGTAATCTTAACTGCCCCGGGTATTATCTCTATATCTTTTATAAGTCCGAGTTCTATTAAAGACTTTTTAAACTCTGGATGTATCACTTGCCCCAAAATTTTTTCTATTTCAGCTTTTGTAATACTCATTTTGCTTACCCCCCTTTAATAAGTGTGAAATAATGTGTAAAATACTACAGCATTAATACATAAAAAACGAAAACCTTTTAATAAAAATGTCTAACTTAGACAAGAAAAAAATAAGACTTGATATGCTTCTTTTAAAGAGGGGATTTGCACCTTCAAGGCATCGTGCCCAAGCAATTATTGGTGCAGGTAAGGTCCTGGTAAATGGAAAACTTTGTGATAAAAGTGGTACAAAGTTTAGCCCTGATGTCTTAATTGAATTAAAAGAAAAGGATCATCCTTATGTAAGTAGAGGTGGATTAAAACTTGAACATGCAATTAAGGAATTCAATATAACTATTGATAATTTAGTATGTATTGATGTTGGAGCTTCTACTGGCGGCTTTACTGATTGCCTATTAAAACATGGAGCTAAAAAGGTTTATGCAATTGATGTTGGATATGGACAGCTTGATATATCATTAAGAGAAAATAAAAAAGTTATAGTAATGGAAAGACAAAATATACGTTATCTAACTCCTAGGGACCTACCAGAAAAGTGTGATTTAGCAACAATTGATACATCTTTTATCTCTTTAAAATTAGTTGTCCCTTGCGTTATTCCTCTTCTTAAAGAAAGAGGAGAGATAATAGCTCTTATAAAACCTCAATTTGAAGCAGGTGCAAAATTTTTAAAAAAAGGTGTAGTTAAAGACGAAAATATTAGAAAAAGGGTTGTTGATGAATTATGTCAGTACTTTATTCAAGAACTGGGACTATTATGTAGGGGAGTTGTAGCTTCGCCCATTTTAGGACCAAAAGGTAATAAGGAGTTTCTTTGTTACTTAAAATTAAATAACAAGTGACAAATAATATACTTGCCTCTTTTCTCTATATGGTTATATCATAGATAAATGAACATAAATTTAATAGTTAAGTATGAGAATATAATTTCTTATAAAATTTCATATACCGATTGTAACTAAAGAAGTTATGGGTACAAATCCTGAAATAAGAGATTGGATAGAAGAAGAGCAAGAGATAAAAGAACCCCGTATGATGAGGGTTCTTCTACATAATGATAATTACACTACTATGGACTTTGTAGTAAAAATATTAGAAGAAATATTTCACAAGTCCCCAGCAGAAGCTACTGCTATAATGCTAAGTGTACATCATAATGGTATAGGAGTCTGTGGAGTATATCCCGCAGAGGTGGCAGAGACCAAGGTCTCTCAGGTACACAAACGTGCAACACAAGCAGGCTTTCCTTTAAGGGCAAGTACAGAACCTGTTTGATAATATATAGTTTTTAACTTTTGGGAGTATGAGTTATGATTAGCAAAGATGTTGAATTAATGTTGGGTGCAGCGGCAAGGGAAGCCCACCTTCGCCGACATGAATATTTATGTCTTGAACATCTTCTGTTAGTACTTTTACATCATGATAAAGGTGCAAAAGTTATAAAAGCATGTGGAGGAAATGTTGAGAGAATAAAAGCTAGACTTGAGCATTTTCTTACATACAAGCTTGAGAAATTACCAAAAGATTCTAATCAAAGTCCTCAACCTACCCTTGCCCTTCAAAGAGTAGTTCAAAGGGCTATTGTTCAGATACAATCTGCTGGTAAAGAAGAAGCTGATGTAGGAGATCTTCTTGCTGCTATGTTTGAGGAAGAGGAATCTCATGCTGTTTATTATTTAAAGTTAGAAGGAATAACTAGGCTTGATATCTTAAATTATATATCTCATGGTATCGCAAAGGTTCCTTTTGAAGACAATGGGCTTTCTATCCCAGGTTTTGGTGAGGATAGCTTTTCATCTAGTGATGAATTTGATATATCAAAAATGAGCCCAGCAACTTCAAAGGCCCTAAGGTCCTTTACAATAAACCTTACTCAAAGAGCTGCCCAAGGCAAAATTGATCCTTTGGTTGGTAGAGAAAGAGAACTGCGTCGTACTATGCAGGTTCTCTGCCGTCGTCGTAAGAATAATCCTATCTATGTAGGAGACCCTGGAGTTGGTAAAACTGCCCTTGCTGAAGGACTTGCCTTAAAGATATGGAACAGAGATGTTCCTGAGCCTCTTATAGGTGCACAAATATTTGCTCTTGATATGGGTGCACTTTTAGCTGGTACTAAATACAGAGGCGAATTTGAAGCAAGGCTTAAGGATGTAATTGCTCAGCTTAAAGCACATCCTAAGACAATACTTTTTATTGATGAAATTCATACCATTGTTGGTGCTGGAGCTACAAGCGGCAATTCTATGGATGCATCAAATATATTAAAGCCCGTTTTAGCAAGTGGAGATATCCGTTGTATTGGCTCAACTACGTATGAAGAATATAAAAATTTCTTTGAAAAGGACCGTGCACTTTCAAGAAGATTTCAAAAAATTGATATAAAAGAGCCAACTATTGATGAAACAATAGAAATATTAAAAGGAATTTGTAAGTATTATGAAGACTATCATAATATAAAATATACAAAAGGGGCACTTAAGGCAGCAGCAAAGTTATCTGCAAGATATATAAATGATAGATGCCTTCCTGATAAAGCAATAGATGTATTAGATGAGGCAGCCGCTTTAAAGAGACTTATCCCTAAAAAACGTACATTAAGATCTAAATTAATTACTTCTAGAGATATTCAAAAGGTCGTAGCTTCTATTGCAAGAGTACCTGTCCAAGCACTTAGTTCCTCAGATAGAAATCAACTTGAACATCTTGAAGAAAAACTAAAAGAAGTGGTCTTTGGACAAGATGAAGCTATCATAACCTTAGCTAAAGCAATAAAACGCTCTCGTGCAGGACTTTCTCATCCAGATAAGCCGATAGGAAGTTTTCTATTTTATGGTCCTACAGGAGTTGGAAAGACTGAGCTTGCAAGACAGACTGCTAAAATTTTGGGAGTTGAATTTATTCGATTTGATATGAGTGAATATATGGAAAAGCATTCTGTTGCAAGGTTAATTGGTGCTCCTCCAGGATATATTGGCTTTGAACAAGGCGGTATTATGACAGAGGCAGTTAGAAGAAACCCGCATTGCGTTCTTCTTTTAGATGAAATAGAAAAGGCACATCCTGATGTATTTAATATCCTACTTCAAGTTATGGATTATGCTACTTTGACAGATAACAATGGTAAAGAGACAGATTTTCACCATGTAATATTGATTATGACATCTAATGCTGGTGCTAGAGAAATGGCAGAGAGAAACATTGGTTTTGAGACAAAAGAAGACATAGATGGGCAAAGCAATAAAGGCAAAAAAGCTATTGAGAAACTTTTTAGTCCAGAATTTAGGAATCGTTTAGATGCAATGATTCCATTTAAAGGATTAAATCTTGAAGTAATGGAGCTTGTGGTTAATAAGTTAATATCTGAAATTGAAGATCAACTTAAAGAAAAACACATACAGCTTAAACTTACTGAAAAAGCAAGAAAGTGGCTTGCTAAGAAAGGATACAGTCCTAAATACGGTGCAAGACCGCTTTCAAGACTTATACAAGAGCAAATAAAAGATCCATTAGCTGATGCCATACTTTTTGGAACATTAAAATCTGGGGGAAAGGCAATTATAAAACTTAAAAATAATAAGTTGGTTTTAGAGGCATAGAGGGACTTTTTTATAAAATTATGCATGTCTTTTTGCTTGGAAAATCGTTTGATTTTCCAGATCCTGAATTTGCAGATAGCCACGGGCTTCTTGCAATTGGTGGAGATTTAAGACCTGAACGACTCCTTGTTGCTTATAAAAAAGGGATTTTCCCTTGGTATGGAGAAAATGAGCCAATACTATGGTGGTCTCCTGATCCAAGGCTTGTACTATATCCTGAGGAACTTATTACTACAAAGCGTCTTGAGAGAACTATTCGGCAAGGGAAATTTATTATAACCATAGATAAAGCCTTTAGAGATGTAATTACTTCTTGCGCACAAGTACGGATAGAATCAGGAGAAGGCACATGGTTAAATATGGATTTAATAAATTCATTTTGTGAATTATATAACCAAGGGTATGCTCATTCAGTTGAAGCGTGGAATAAAAAAGGAGAGCTTGTTGGTGGATTATATGGAATGGCAATAGGAAGTATATTTTTTGGAGAATCAATGTTTTTTAAAGAACGCGATGCCTCAAAAGTAGCCTTTGTAACCATGGTAAGAAAGCTTAAGCCTTTAGGGTTAAAACTTATAGATTGTCAAGTGCCTACCAGACATTTAATGAGTTTTGGAGCAAGGCTTATTCCAAGACGTCAGTTTTTAAGTATGTTAAGACTTAGAATAAAAGATCCTGATGTATTTAAAACTTTTAAAGAAAATAAGAAAAGCCATAAAAAATTAGTATCTATTTGTAATCACTAGGATTGAACCCATATTTTTGAAATAGTTTATAAAAGTCTGCTCTATAATAACCAGCAAGTTTAGCAGCTTTACTTACATTTCCTCTTGTAACTTTAAATAGGTTATCAAGATATTGTTTAATAAATTCGTCTCTTACTTCACGAAGAGGTCTTATTTCTTGTTTTATTAAATCTTTATATGCACTATTTTTTAGAAGTTCTCCTTTTAAAATGGGCCCTGGTGACATTGCCACCAAAAATTCTATAACATTTTCTAATTCTCTTACATTGCCGGGCCAATTATAACCAAGAAGGAGGTCTTTTAGGTGATTGTCCATGCCTTTTATATTTTTATTCATCTTTTGGGAGAATTTTTCTATAAAATGGGTAGCTAATAGAAGAATGTCTTCTTTTCTTTCTCTAAGAGGAGGTAGATATAGCGGAATTACATGGATTCTATAAAAGAAATCCTCTCTAAACTTTCCTTCTTTTACCATCTGCTGAAGATCTCTTTTAGTTGCAACAACTATTCTAACGTCTACCTTTATCTCTTTTTCTGATCCAAGTGGTCTTACTGTACCTGTTTCAAGGACTCTAAGGAGTTTTACTTGCATGGCTTCGCTCATTTCACCTACTTCATCTAGAAATAGAGTCCCCTGGTCTGCTTGAACTAATAATCCAGCCTTATTGTTATAGGCATTTGTAAAAGCACCTTTTACATGTCCAAAGAGTTCATCCTCAAGAAGAGTCTCTGGTATTGCCCCACAATTTATAGCTAGAAATGGCTTGTCTGCCCTAAGACTATAGTGATGTATTGCATTAGCTACTATCTCTTTTCCTGTTCCACTTTCTCCATATATTGCAATTGTAGAATCAGTCTTTGCTACCTGTTTTATGGTATCAAAAAGCTCTTTCATTTTAGGGCTTTGAGCCACTATGTTTTTAAAGAAATCGCCCTTCCCTACCAACAACTTTCTAAGATAAGACAACTCTTTTTTAATTTTATAGTCTTCTATTGCACGTTTTAACCTTAACTCCAAGACATTCATTTCAGGTGGTTTCTGTAGGTAGTCATAGGCTCCATCTTTTACTAACTGAACAGCATTTTCAATAGAACCATGAGCAGTTAATATAATAACAGGTATATCAGGATCAATTTTTTTTAATTCCTTCATAAGCTCATGGCCATCTAATATTTCCATTTTAAGATCTAGTATAACTACATCAGCACCTTCTTCAGAAAAGGCTTTAAGGGCATCCCTTGGATCTTGAAATGTTTTACATTCAAATCCAAGTTTTTTTATTCTAAGTCCATATGTAGTTAATATATTTTTTTCATCATCTACTAAAAATACTTTACCTTCAGACACAGAACGCTCCTACTTAAGTTAAAATGACATTAGTAATAATCTAATTTCACATATATAATTTTATTTTTTTAATATACAACACTAAATCAAAATTAACAGGTCTTCTTTTGGTTGACTATGATAAAGAGTTATGTTAATAAATAGCCTGCTTGTGGGGCTGTAGCTCAGTTGGGAGAGCGCTTGAATGGCATTCAAGAGGTCGGCGGTTCGATCCCGCCCAGCTCCACCAAATTGAGAAAAACGGGAGGGTCTTAATAGGATTCTTCCGAAAACAAAGCCTCTGCTTTATAAGAATTGGCCTTCTTCCCGAGCAGAGGCGTTTTTCTTTTTTATATGGAGAAATAAATGGGCCAAAAATCTAGCAATAAACCTCCCTATATTAACCCACGCATAGATTATCATCAAAAACAACAAGAGCTTATTTTAAAAGCAGCTAAAGAAATAGTTGTCAAATTTATTGAATTAGGCAAAGTTTCTCCTGACACTTTTGATGAAGTATTCAGCTCTGTTTATCAGACAATTTCAGAAACAATTAAAGAAAATAAATAAATATTTTTTCAGATTTTCTTAAGGAAAGTTGCTCTATACCCCTTGACGTAATCCCTTTTTATTCAGTATGTTGCATCAGTTTAATAAGTTAGCTCTATAGAGCTCTTATTCAGGTCAATAAAGGAGGGTAAATAATTGCCTGGTAATCCAGGATAAATCTAGGTGTGGAAGGGAGAGAAGGTATGGATGTCAGTAGGATTAGAAACTTGGCACTAGTTTCCCATACTAGTTGTGGAAAGACTTCTCTGGCAGAGGCCATGCTATTTACTGCTAAGGCCATAAATAGGCTTGGAAGGATAGAAGATGGTACTACTGCCATGGACTTTGAACCTGAAGAGACTAAAAGACATATCTCAATTAGCACCTCGTTTCACCACCTTAATTGGAAAAAACATCATATTTATCTAATGGATACTCCTGGAGAAGATAACTTTGTTGCAGATGCAAAGGTGGCATTAAGAGCTGCAGATAATGCTGTTTTTGTTGTTGATGCTGTGACCCCAGTAAAGGCTCAAACCAAAAAGATTTGGTCAATGTTAAAGGATTTTTCTCTTCCAACTTTAATGTTTGTAAATAAACTTGATAGAGAAAGAGCTAACTTTTTAAACGCTGTTGAATCAATAAAAGAAGCTCTTAATATTAGAGTTGTCCCTGTTGCACTTCCTATTGGTTCAGAAGAAGCATTTTCTGGTTTAGTAGACCTTATTCACATGAAGGCATACCAGTTTAGTGATGATAGTGGAAAGGCAAAAAATATAGATATTCCAGATGATCTAAAAGATCAAGTTGAAGAACTTAGAAGTAATCTTATAGAATATGCAGCAGAATCAAATGATGAGTTACTTGAGAAATTCCTTGAAGGAGAAGATTTAAGTCCTGAAGAAATTGTATCAGGTTTAAAAGAAGGAATATTAAATGGTGGCTTTGTTCCTGCTATTTGCGGAAGTGCCACCAAAAATATTGGCGCAAATCTGTTACTTGATCTAATAGTAGAATTTTTGCCCTCCCCTATTGATAAAGGAAATGTTAAAGGAAAAGATCCAAAGACAGGGGAAGAAAAAGAAAGAGAGCCAAAAGAAGATGCACCATTTTCTGCTCTTGTATTTAAGACCCTTACAGACCCTTATGCTGGAAGGCTTTCTATTATGCGTATATATTCTGGAACTCTTACTACTTCAACCACGGTCTACAATGTAAATAAAGATACTACTGAAAAATTCGGTCAAATCCTTGTACTTGAAGGAAAAGGACAAAAGGCGGTTGAAGAAGCAGGACCTGGAGAGATTGTTGCACTTGCAAAACTTAAGGTTACAACAACTGGAGATACACTAGCAGATCAATCAGATCCAATTGTCTATGACTTTATAGAACTTCCAAGCCCTGTTCTTACCTATGCAGTAAAACCAAAAAGTAGAGGAGATGAGGAAAAGATTAATCAAGCACTTAATAGGCTTTGTGAAGAAGACTTTACCCTCAAAGTCCATAGAGACCCAGAGACAAATGAGCTTCTTATATCTGGAATGGGCCAAATCCATATAGATGCTACTATGGAAAAAATGGCTCGTAAGTTTGGTGTAAATGCAGAGCTTAGTCTTCCTAAGATCCCTTATAGAGAAACCATTAAGGCAACTAAAAAAGGTGTTATCTATAGACATAAAAAACAAACTGGTGGTGCAGGCCAATTTGCTGA
>JAMONC010000181.1 GCA_027066725.1 Desulfobacterales bacterium | reverse complement strand
TTCCATTTGTAAAAAGAGTAATAGAAAGGATTAAAACTGAGTGGGAGGACTAATATAAAGTCATTCCTTCTTGCGCTTCAATTTCTTACAATTATTACTTTATATCCCAATCTTTTGGTAGATGAAGGGGAGATAAGTGCATCTTTGGCATACTTCCCTTTAGTAGGACTTATTATAGGTGGGTCTCTTGCAGTTTTTAATTGGGCAATAAAAGATTTATTTTCTTCGCATCAGATAATAGGCATATTAGATACAGCCTGGCTTGCTATACTTACTAGAGCACTTCATCTAGATGGACTTGCAGATACAATAGATGGACTTGCCTCTAATGCACCAAAAGACCGGGTACTTGAGATAATGCGAGACTCAAGAACTGGGGCAATTGGTGTAGTTGCAATTGTACTTCTTTTATTGATAAAGGCGGCTACATTTGGCTTTTTATCAAGAAAGGATCTAATAGAAGTTTTTATATTAGTACCATGTCTTTCACGATTTGGTATAAATATGTTAGCTTTTTTGTGTCCTTATGCAAGAGATGGATATGGACTAGGGAGGGCATTTACAGATAAGCATGCAAAATGGACAATGATAATCTCTTTTCCAACAGCTTTTTTTGCTGCCTTTTTTTTAATGAAAATAAAAGGAATAATAGCTTTATTAGAAGTAATATTCTTTAGTACAGTTATTTCTATTTATTTTAATAAACGTCTTGGTGGCATAACTGGTGATGTACTTGGTGCACATACAGAGATTATAGAAGCTATATTGCTATTAAGTTTCTGTGCAATGACTCACATAAACTTATCTATCTGAAATATTTCTTTAAAAGTGGATCAAGTTTCCCCTGTACTCTTAACAAAAGTTCTGCTATTTCTCTTACTGCACCATTTCCTCCAGGACTTTTAGTAACATAATGACAATAATCCTTAACCATTTGATATGATTCAGGAACACAAACAGCAAGTCCTACCCTTGATAAAAGGGGTATATCAAGATAATCATCGCCTATATAGAGGATCTGTTCATCTTTAATACGAAGTCTATCTTTTAATTCCTCATAAACAGGAAGTTTATCTACTGCCCCTTGTATTACTATATCTACTTTTAGCTCTTTTGCTCGGATATCAACAACAGGGGAATTTCTACCTGTTATAATAGCAGTTTTTAATCCTGCACGCCAAAGCATCTTAACACCTGAGCCATCTTTGACACAAAATCGTTTTAATTCTCTTCCTTCTGAGTCATAGTAAATACCACCATCAGTTAAAACACCATCTACATCCATGATAACAAGCCTTATCTTTTCTGCCCTTTTTTTAAATTCCTCTGTAACTTCTATCTTATCAAAATCTAGATACATTTATTTTTCTCCTTTGAAAGTATATAGCCTAAACTAACTCCTACAAAAAAAATGCCACATACTAACAAAAAGACTTCCATAACTCAATAATTTTAAAAACCATTTCTCTATCTTCCTCAACACTTCTTCCTCTAACAGTAAGATATCCTCCAATTAACATGGCATCTGCTCCATACAAAAAATAAAGAGGTTGAAGGTCCCCAAGGGATTTCTCTCTGCCACCTGCTATTCTTATTGATATATTGGGAAGTGCTAATCTAAAAAGTGCTACAGTTCTAAGTATTTCTTGAACACCTAAAGGACTATTATTTTCTAGAGGAGTACCAGGTATAGGGACTAATATATTAATTGGACACGAATCAACCTCAAGATCCCTAAGAGATAAAACCAAATCAATCCTATCTGTTAAAGTTTCTCCAAGACCTATTATCCCCCCGCTACAGACCTCAAGCCCTACCTCTTTAGCCTTCTCTATAGTCTTAACCCTTTCATCCCATGTATGAGTAGTACATATATTTGGGAAAAAACTCTTATTTGTCTCAAGATTGTGATGATATCGTGTAAGGCCAGAATCATAAAGCGCTTTTAATGATTCCTTTTCTAAAATACCAAGAGAGGCACAGCACTTTATACCCACCTCATTAACTATTTTTTCTACAATATAACAATACTTATCTATATCTTTACTCTTTACCCCTTTACCACTTGCAACAAGACTAAAATGAGTAGCTCCTGCCTCTTTAGCCTCTCTTGCTTCCTTTAAAATAAGCTCTTCTGATTTTAGGGGATACTTTGGTGTTTTTGCTTTATACCAAGAAGATTGAGCACAAAAAGCACAATCCTCTGTACAGCCTCCA
>JAMONC010000180.1 GCA_027066725.1 Desulfobacterales bacterium | reverse complement strand
AAAGAAGAAATATAAGTTTTATTAGGAATAATCCGATTTATTGAACATAAAGAGTTAGGTTAAGGAGTAAAGTATAAAATCTTATGTTTAGTCATGGTTCTCTCATATCTCATCATGAGAATAATCCAGAAAAACAAGCCTGGCTTGCCAACTTTTATACAGAAAATCACCTTGCTTATGAGGCATTTCCAGATGAGGTTGCATCTCCTGAACAGCTTAGATTTATGGTTTATATGGAAGATGAGCCATATTACTATCCTTGTTCAGATGAGATGTTTAACGCTATTATAGAAAAAAGAGCTGCAGAGATACTTCCAGTTGAGTATCTTAAGGTTTGGGATAGAATAGAACCTCTTGTAAAACAGGTAGTAGAAGATGAATATAGAAAGCGATTTCTGCTTAGCCTTCTTCATATAAAGTTTAGACATGAAACTGCCTCACTTGTGATTTTACCATCAAGACTTGAGAAAAGACTCCTTCAGATATTTACCCAAGTAAGTGAGATACATCGTCCTCAGTCAAGGATACGAGAGACTTGGAATAGGAGAATGAGAGATCTTTTAAATTCTCAAGTCTTTAAACAAGCACTTAATGATCCTTCGGGTGTTGATTTAAACGAAAACACTCCTTTAGATGAGGTAAATTTTAATATTCAACTTTTAAAATTAAAGCGTCTTATGGCTTTAACTGGCTATCCAGAGCTTTGGCAGTCTGACATTATCCCTTCTGTTGATAGATTAAAAAAGATGATGAACTCCCCTGTAAAAGGCAATGGTTGGAAGTGGCTTAAGGGGTTTTTAAAGAGTTGTATCCGTCCTTCTTGTATACACTATCTTTTGTGGATTGGGGCAAGTGCAGGAGAGGTGATCCTTGATCTTGCAATGATCCAAATATTAATGACTATGGGTGTAAAGGTAATAATGGCTGTTAAAAAGGCATATTATTATAATGCTGTAACTATTGCCGATGTACTTGAGGATCCTATCTTACAACAAGAATTCTCAAATGCAGAAATTATATTAGACCCTCATATCTCTAAAAAAGATCTTTTAAAGGCATTAAAGAGCGATAAGATGTTATTTGTGATATCAGATGGAACGCAAGAGCGTTTTAATCCTCTTCTTGCTTCTGTAACCTTTGCCAGGGCTTTTAAGGAAGTAGATGCTATTATTTCTCGTTCTTTAGAAGATCGTCCTTGTATATTTAATACAAGATTTAAATTTACAAGAGATATATTAAGTATTACACGGGCTGAAGGGCATAGAGTTTTATTTGAGGAAAAACCTAAACATGAAAGGGCGATCAGGTTTTCTGAAGCAGATTTAAGGGCAAAAGCTCAAGCTCTTATTGATCAACTAAGACTTGCAAAACAACAAGGCAAAACTATCATGTTTTATAGTGCTATTGTTGGAAGTATTCCAAACCAGCTTGAAACTGCTAAAAGAGTACTTAATACATTTGTTTCATATCTTAGGTCTAGACAAGAGGGGGTTTATGTTATAAATCCAGCAGAACATTTTGAGCCTGGTATGGACGCAGATGATATAATGTATATGTGGGAGATAGTACAACGAAGTGGGCTTATTGATATATGGCGTTTTCAGACAGTTGATGATGTTGAAAAGGCTTTCGAGCTTATGGGAGAGAAAGTTCCTCCTGAATGGGTGGGAAAAGATGCTACTTATAGTACTGGTTGTACAATGGAGATGAAAATTGCTCAAGAGGTGCAAAAGAAACATCCTGAGATGCAGATTATTGGACCGCCGCTTGAAAAATTTTTGCGCCGAAAAGAGTATGGGGTTGGTAAATTTTATGATAGAGCTCTTGATGCATAAAAGATATAGTAATTTATTAAAAAAGTGATTACAATTTAAATAAAAAAGGAGGTAGTATAGGATTCCTTGAGAAGACAACTAAAAAGAAATATGGCTCTTCATCAAAAACAACGGATATTTGAAGACAACTCTCTTGCACTGGGCTTATTTGGGGAACAAGGGCAACATCTAAAACTCATAGAAGATGCACTCCATGTAAATATCCATGTAAGAGGGAATCAACTCACTATTACAGGTGAACCAATAGACATAGAGCTTGCAGATAGGACTTGTACCCAGCTTTATGCTCTTCTTGAAGAAGGCTATCCCCTTTATCCTACAGATGTTGAATTTGCAATAAGGATACTTCAAGAAAATCCAAGCGCAAAACTTAGGGAATTTTTCTT
>JAMONC010000179.1 GCA_027066725.1 Desulfobacterales bacterium | reverse complement strand
AAATCTGAGAATCGGTTAGAGACAGAGCGTAGTACAATCGTAGCAAAATGTCTGTTTTTAAATTTTTGTCGGTACTCTATATTGCCATCAAGAGTGATAAATATATCTATATCTCTTTTGTCCAGTGCATCTAATAGGTCTCTGTCTTTATGCCCATCAAGTTTTATCTGTGGAACTGTCCAACACTCATCTTCTTTAAAAAAGCTTGTAATACGTTTGGGTAGAGACTCATCTATAATGATTTTCATGTTTATGCAGCTTGATGATTTTTTATGGCTACTTCTGCACTTTGCAATATATGTCTGACTTGTTCAAATGAAACAGTAGGAAAGTCTTCTAAAAAGTCTGTAATAGTCTCTCCAGCTATAAGATAATCAAAAAGATTTCGTACAGGTACTCTTGTGCCTGTAAAAACCGCTGTAGTACCTAGTATCTCTTTGTTTTTTTCGATACCTAACATATATACTCCTTGTTTTGAATTATTATAACATATTTCATGACAACTGGACTATATAGGGATTTACTTGAATATAAGGTTATTTTTGTAAAATTGTGGAAAGGGTACACAGAAGTATAGAGAGTTGTCGCTCTCTATACCTTGTGAGATTAATTTCTTAATCTGTGTCCTTGCCTTTGTTACACTTTTTATAATCAAGCCACATAATAGCAACTCGAATACTTCCAAGTATAACAGACAGTACAGGAATAATGTATTCCATAGCGTACCCTTTCTTGTAAGATAACCCAACCGTCTTAGCATTGCCAAAACAACAAACAGTCAAACTGCTTCAAGCCCACCTATCTACGAAAAAGTGAAGAACACTACCCTATAACCTAAAAGGTTACGTGAGGATTATAGTGAATATATTTTGGATGTTTGAAAAATATGGCATATTGACATATTTTAGGAATAGATGGACATTTTGCTATACTCACAATATTAAATATAATCATCGTATGAGGATTATATTCTCTTAGATAAATAGTCATATAGTATAAAAGGATTTTAATAGTGAAGTTTGAATTAGAATTAAATAATAAAAATGCAACAAAAGAAGATATACTAAATGATGTTTCAGAAATCGTAGAACAGCATAATATAAAAAAACTAACACAAGCGAATTATAAACAATATGGTAAATATTCACTATGGATGATATATAATCGTTTTGGTAGTTGGTTCAATATGTTAGAAGAAGCGAATTTAGATAAAACAAGAAATCTTAATATCTCTGAAAAAAGCTTACTTGATAATATAATGGAAGTTTGGATAAAACTTCAAAAACAACCTAAATATTCTGATATGAAAGAATCCTTTTCAAAATATAAAATAAGTACTTATGAAAGAAGATTTGGTTCTTGGACAAATGCTTTACATGAATTTATAGAATATGCAAATGGTAAAGAATTAAATATCCCCAAGAGTGTTAAAGCTATTGATAATAAACACAAAACATCAAGGAATATAAATCAAAGATTACGCTTTATAGTGATGAGACGAGATAATTTTAAATGTACTATTTGTGGTAAGTCTCCAGCTAATGAACCTAGTATAGAATTGCACGTTGACCATATAGTTCCTTGGGTTAAAGGAGGAGAAAGTGAGCTTGCAAACTTGCAAACATTATGTTCTAAGTGTAATTTTGGGAAAAGTGATTTAGATATGAATGTTATGAAAGATTAGTAATAAAAAACTTTATTAATTTAGTATGACAATTATACTAAATTAAATATATATACTATCCCCAAAACGCTATAATACCACCCATGAAACAAAACACAGCACTAAACATACTAAAATCAGGCAAAAATGTCTTCATCACGGGGTCAGCAGGTACGGGTAAGACGTATTTGTTGAACCTTTATACACAGTACTTAAAAGAGCGTAGAGTCTACCCGACTGTGGTGGCTCCTACGGGTATAGCGGCTTCACATTTGGGTGGGCAGACGATACATTCGTTTTTTGCTTTAGGCATACGTGAGAACATAGACGAGGGGTATGTAGACTTTTTGTTGGACAAGAAGTACCTACAGACACGCTTTAAGAAGCTAAAGCTACTCATTATCGACGAGATATCTATGGTATCGCCTGAACTGTTTTCGGCTATGGACTTGGTGTTGCGTGGATTTAAGGGGACAGATGCTCCTTTTGGTGGGGTGCAAGTAGTCATCTCTGGTGACTTCTTTCAGCTCCCACCTGTGAGCAAGACTCCCAAAGACAAA
>JAMONC010000178.1 GCA_027066725.1 Desulfobacterales bacterium | reverse complement strand
GGAAAAGCCTAGATGATATTGCAAAGGAGAGTCCAGAATTAAAGCGTGCCCTTGAGATTTGGAAAGAAGTTAAATTCTAACAAGAAAAGGGTTTAAGGTAAGGCCATGAGGAAAAAACAACCAGTTTTATTAGGAATTGTTGGAGATAGTGCAACAGGGAAAACCACAATATCTGCAGGGATTCGTGATATACTTGGTGCAGATAGAGTTATCACAATATGTGCAGATGACTATCATAAATACAACAGGGTAGAGAGAAAAAAATACAATATAAGCGCCCTTCATCCAGACTGTAATTTTATAGATATATTAGAGCAACATCTTTGTCTATTAAGGGCAGGAAAGCCTATTTTAAAACCAGTATATAATCACAGTACAGGAGACTTTGACCGTCCTGAATACATTGAACCAAAAGATTTTATAATAGTAGAGGGGCTTTTGTGTTTTTATACCAAAAAGTTAAGGGAAAAATTTGATGTTAAGGTATACCTTGATCCTGAAGAAGACTTAAGGCTTGCATGGAAGCTTAAGAGAGATACATCAAGAAGGGGTTATACTAAAGAACAAGTTATGGAGTCATTAAAGAGAAGGGCTCCTATTTCAAAACGTTATATCCGTCCTCAAAGACAATTTGCAGATATTGTTGTTAGTTTTTATAGACCCAAAGGACATGAAGAAGAGACAGGTTCTAATTTAAATGTCACATTAGTCTTAAGGCCTACTTTAAGGCATCCAGATTTTTCTGCCTTTTTAGATCCAAGGCCAGATATTCGAGAAAGGTGTCTATCTATTTCTCTTGGTAGAGATGAAGGGCTTCCAGTAGACTTTTTAAACATAAAAGGAATTATTACTCCAATGACAGCAGAAACCCTTATGGATCTTATTTGGAGTCATCTACCAGATGGAATAGATCCTTGGGATGTTGAGATAGGACAATATTATGAAGGAAAAGAGAAGAAGATATCATATCCTCTGGCAATAACTCAGCTCCTTACAACCTACCACCTCTTAAACGTCCACCTTAACAACGAGTAGTTACCCAAGACCCAGGGGGGCACTCACTTAGTGCCCCCTCTTAATTTTAAGAGTTATACGATTTCTACTTTTTGGTTTGGTATTGCTCCTTCATACCATTCAATTTCTACTTCTAAGGTTTTCTTAGTTCCTGTTGGTTTTTCTTCTTCTTCGATTTTTATTTCAAGAGTTGCATCTTGAGATATTAATAACCGTAATTCTTCTTCTCCTCTTTTTAGGGAGACTTCACCACCTTCTACTTTATCTGCAAGTGTCCTTAAAAATTGAGCGATTTCAGCCCTGCTAGTTTTTTCTTTACTTTTCATTAAGATTTTTTCAATTCCCATAGCAGACCTCCTTAGGTTGGTAGGTGAAAGAGGGTTAAGATGGACTTTGAATCAATAGATTTTTAGTTGATGTTAAAGATCAAACAGGGCCCTTACAAATGTATGATCTGAAGGTTTTTGTAACAAACGATATTTTAGATCAATTTTAGCATCAATAGCCTTATCTGCCAAGTTTTTTGTAACTAGGATATGATCAATTCTCCAACCAAGTTTTCTTTTAACTGCTCCTCTAATTCTATAATCAAAAAATGAGAACTGTTCAGGTTCAGGATGAAATTTTCTAAAGATATCTATAAATCCCCACGAAACTACATCTAAAAAAGCCCTTCTAACAGCTTCATGAAAACATACATGATCTAATTTTTTTTCTGGTTCATATACATCTAATTCTGTTGGGGCAACATTCATATCTCCACACCATATTATTGGAAGTTCTTTTTTATATTTTTGTTCAAAAAGTCTTTTCAACCTTTTAAACCAGTTAAGCTTTATTTGATATTGTTCATGTTCAATATCTCTTCCTTGTGGAACATAGCTATTAATAATTGATATACCTTTAATTTTGCACCTTATTAATCTTGTAAGGTCTTCTTCTCTATCTTCTCCATCTTCAAAGCCAAAAATGACATCCTCTATTTTATGAGGACTAGCAATTGCAACTCCGTTATATGCTTTTTGGCCTTTAAAGATGACATTATATTTTTGTTCTAAAAAAAATTCTTTGGGAAATTGTTCATCAACTACTTTAGTTTCTTGAAGACAAAGACAATCTGGATGAATATCTTCAATATATTTTTTAATAATATGGAGCCTTGCTCGTATAGAATTTGTATTGTAAGTGGCAATCGTAAACATAATACACTATTTATTTTTCCTTTTTATCTAAGTATTTAAATTATTTAAGATAAATAAACAAATAAAAAATAAAAAAACTTGAAAATAGGGAAAGGCCAAAATTTTAAGGATATTGGTTTTACAGAGCCCCCCTATATAAAACCAATATCCGCTATAAATTATTTATGAGGATTGGTTTGCGTTACATGAGACATGTTATTATTCATTTGTTCTATTTTACCTGTGTGATGTGCTATATACCCCATAGTAATATGATGGGCGTGAATTCTTGCAATAATTCGGGCCTTATGTTTGGCCATTTTTGATATTTTTTCTTGATATTGTTTTTCTGCTTGTATCGGGTGTGTAAAAAGTCCATAGACAAGATTTTTACCAATTTGAGACATCATTGATTCAGCATGTATTTTTACAGGGGAAATACATAAAAGTGTTGCACCAGTTACTCCAACTACGACCTTTAGTAATTTGTTTTTAATAGATTTTTTCATCTTACCTCCCTCCTTTAAGTTATAACTTTAAGTTCAAAATTATGCCCTTTTGTTGGTAGAGTCAAGCGAAATAGATTGTTATAGCATTATATGTAGCCTTTTCATTGACTTATTGGGTATATAAGAGATATAGTCAATAGGTATTTATAAAAGCCTATATTTGAGGAGGGCATCTTATGGCACAGATGAAAGAAATGTATAAAAAAATTATTGGAGATTCTTTCCCTGAGACTATTACTATTAGTTTTGGTGAACAAACGCTTGTTTACAAGAAACGCACTTGGCAGATAAAAAATGAACAAACAGGAGAGATTGAGGTAAGGGGACTCCGCTATGGAGAAAATCCTGATCAACAGGCAGCACTTTATGAGCTTGTAAATGGCAACTTAGTGCTTGGTGAATGTAAATATATAGAGCCGGGTAATGGACTTGTTAGTTCTATCACAGAAGAGGATATGATCCAGGCAGGCAAACACCCAGGTAAGATTAATCTTACTGATATAGATAATTCTTTAAATGTTTTGAAATTTTTGATGAAAAAGCCTGCTACTGTTATTGTCAAGCATAATAATCCCTGTGGGGTTGCCTATGGAGAAAGTCTGGAAGATGCTTTTACTAAAGCATTTAGAGCAGATAGGATAGCAGCTTTTGGTGGTTGCGTAGCATTAAACCGTCCTGTAGATAAAGCAACTGCTGAGGCAATTAGCCAACAATACTTTGAGGTAGTTTGTGCCCCTTCTTTTGAGGAGGGTAGTGTGGATATCCTTGCCAAAAGAAAGAACCTTCGTATTATTCAAATATCTCGCATAGATAAATTAGAGCAGTATTGGGATATGAGGTTTGTAGACTTTAAAAGTCTTATTGATGGAGGACTTATTATTCAACAGTCTCCTATAAATAAGATCCGCAGTAAAGAAGACTTAATGCCAGCAGAGTGTGAATATAAAGGCAAAATTTATAAAATTAAGAGACTTCCAGATGAAAGAGAGTATGAAGATATAATATTTGGTTGGGCAGTTGAACAAGGTGTTACTTCAAATTCTGTATTATATGTCAAAAATGGTGTTACCGTAGGAATTGGTACAGGAGAGCAAGATAGAGTCGGAGTAGCTGAGATAGCTGTTTATAAGGCTTATACAAAATATGCAGATATCGTCTGTTTTGATACTTATGGAATTCCTTATAAGCAGCTTGAGCTTGAGGTAATGAAGGGGCAAAGAGATCCTGCAGATAAAGAAGCAATTGATCAAAAGGTTAAAGAAGATAAGGCAGGGCTTCCGGGATCTGTTATGGTCTCTGATGCCTTTTTCCCATTTAGAGATGGAGTAGATGTTGGAATCAGACAAGGGGTTTCTGCTATTGTACATCCAGGTGGTTCTATTAGAGATTGGGAATCCATTGAAGCATGTAATGAAGCTGATCCTCCTGTTGCAATGGTGTTTACAGGCCAAAGGGCCTTTAAGCATTAATAATTTTATAAATATGGAGGACAAATGGCTCTTGATCCACATAAAGGGGAAATTATAGAAAAAGTTAAACTTCCAAATGGTTTGACATTGGAATTACTGGATTATTCTAAAAGAGTTGCAGGAGACCGATGGTTTGTCGGTCTCCTAGCAAGGATTCCAATAAAGATAGATAGAACATATTTTGAGTCTATCTCAACACAAGGTGTTACTTATGAAGAGTTTATAGAGGCATGTGGTGAGGTAATATATTTTGAATTAAAAAAAGAGCGTAATTTTATTGATGAGAAAGAAAAAGATGAAATTTTAAGTGAGTTAGGTAAGAAATTAAAAGAGCATGTGCTTAAATATATGGGGCATCCCAATTTTGCAAAGTTGACTATTAAAAAAAGACTTAAAGAATATGAAGAGAGGCGAAACTGGTGGAAAGATTAAACTTTAGTATATTTGAAACTCCTAAAGTCTTACAAAGGGTTTTTAAGGATGCATTGGTAGGAGATGCAGGTTCTCCTATAAGGCATTTTATTAATGATAAAGAAAAACCTCATATTATTTATATTGCACCAGAGTGTATTAAAGAAGATACAGATAAATTTTTAGCAAAAGGCTTTGCTGAAAAAGGGATAAATTTTACATATGTAGAGCCATGGAAAAGGCTCATCGACACTCAAGATTTGGCTAATGTAACGAATTTTTGTTCTGATGTATTAAGAGATATTTTTAATTATAGAAAGAGAAATTCTATATCTGGGCCAATTATTATTGCAGGTAGGTCCATTGGGGCAGTTATAGCTTTAGATTTAGCAGTAAGATGTCAAGGGGATATCTTGGCTTTAATATTTGAAAGTGGTTTTAAAGATGCCTTTCAGTATTTTTCATATCTTGAAGTAAGTCTCGATAAAGAAGACTATATTAGCGATCCTCTTAGGATTATTCCTAATATTAAACAATTTAGTAAACCTGTATTATTTCTTCATTGTGCAAGAGATCCTATTTGTCCTCCATCAGAGCTTGAATGGGTTATTAGTGAAAGTAGATCTAAATCTAATCAGTTTCATATTATTCCTGGAGAAGAACGTTATAAAATAGCTTATCTTTCTGAAGGATATTATTTTAACATAATTAATGATTTCTTTAATAAACTCCTAGGGATAAGAACCAAAAAGTTAACAAGCAGACAAAAGAGATTAAGAGAGAGAGCTAAAAAGCAGTTAGATGGATAAAAAGAGATGCCATGGCCTGACTCTTTGTGGTTTCTGGAAATAGATCTGGATCCCGAGAAATGTCGTTATGAAGAGAAATTTAAAGGACTAATTTCTTTCTTTAAAAAAATTAATGTATCTGACTATCCAGAAATAAAGAATTACGCCGAAAAGTACAAAATTTATATGTTAAGGCTTGATCCTGTAATAGAGTATTTTACATCAAAAGTATGTCCTTATTGTGGTACTGTTTGCTGTCGTCAAAAATTTGCTCTTCCTAATAAAGAGGATATGATAACTTTTTGGGCTCTTGATATAGATATTCCTAATTATGATTTTAAAAAAGATATAAACAGTTCCTGTCAGTTTTTATCTCATACAGGTTGTAATCTTCCAAGACTTTATAGGCCCTTTAGATGCACTTGGTATTTTTGTGATGCTTTATGGTTACAGATAGAGATTAATCTCTCAAATTTTAATATTGAGACAGGACTTAAACAGTTAAGAAGTGCTAGAGATAAATTGGTAAGTAATTTTATTAAATTAATATCTACTTAAGATGTTATTTTAAATTATGAGGCTAAAAGCTAATCATTTAACAATACTTCGTATTATTCTATTACCGATTCCATATTTTTTAATATTTCAAGGAACTTGGCATAGAGTAGTTGCATTAATTATCATAGCTATACTTGGTTTTACAGATTATTTTGATGGTATCCTTGCAAGAAAATATGGAACTACAGCACTCGGTAAATTACTTGATCCTATAGCAGATAAGATATTTGTAGCTGTTTTATTTCTACCTTTAGTTACACTTGGTATATTACCACTGTGGATTGTATGGCTAATTTTCTTAAGAGAATTTATTGTCACAGAGTTAAGACGTTTTACAGGAGAAGGAACTAAAGTATTAAGTGTTACAGAACTTGCAAAGATTAAAACAACACTTCAGATGGTTGGTGGAGGATTAATATTAATTACTGCTACTTTTACTTCCAAAATGGAATTAGAATATTTTTTAGGACTGTTTTTATTTTTGTCATTAGTTGGTATTTTATATAAATATCTAAAAAATAAACAGTTAAATAGAAGACTAATTATATTTTCAAGTTTTGTACTATTATCAATGCTTATTAGATATCTATTTGATATTAAATATACATGTTTAATCTATGGTATTATTATTTTATTAATTACTCTAATTTCTGGACTACAATATATATGTGTAAGTTTTCCACTATGTATTAAAGAAGGTCATTTAGCCTTTTTTAAGTTGTTACTTTCAATTACTTTACCTTTAGGAGTTTTAGCATTATTAAAATATATACCTCAATATTCAAATATTATTTTGTTAATTTTATGTATCGAATTTGGTGTACAAGGCTTAGACCTTTGG
The DNA here is from genome assembly GCA_027066725.1 of Desulfobacterales bacterium. Taxonomy (GTDB): domain Bacteria; phylum Desulfobacterota; class Dissulfuribacteria; order Dissulfuribacterales; family JAMONC01; genus JAMONC01. Next base: position 3,862 of record JAMONC010000178.1, on the reverse strand, counting down.
GCTCTACATGAAGGTGGAATAGATCTGAGTTGGATAAAAAGATGGTTGATTTTACCTTTTAGTATACTACTTTTTTTAGTATTATATCTTATTTTTAATAATTTATATTTTGCATTAAAGATAATGTTATATTTTATAGCTATTACCATAATAGCTTATGGTATTTTAGATATCTATTTAAATCACAGATTGTTCCATGTTGAGCTTTAAATTTTTCTTAACACAAAATATAAAATTTGATATACAAAAATAAGGATTTTATTTTTTAGGAAAATATTATGTTAATCATAGGGGAAAAAATAAATATTTTAAATCCTAAAGTCTATAGAGCGATTCAAGATAAAGATGACAAGGTTCTAAGAAGTTTAGCGCGGATTCAGGTAGAGGCAGGGGCACAAGCACTTGATATAAACTTAGGACCAGGAAGAAAGGTGGCGCAGTTACTACCATGGGTTGTGGAAACTGTTCAAGATGAGGTTGATGTTCCTTTATTTTTATTTTCAAACATTGTTAATATCCCTGACGGATTAAAAGTTCATAAAGGGCGTCCTACAATAAATGCTGTTACGTGTGATCCTTTTATCTTACCTAGGGCTATGTCTGCTGCTAAATGTTTTGATGCAAACTTGGTTGTACTTTTGTTAAAAAAGGGTTTTAAGCCATATAGACTTGATGAATATCTACTTTTAGCAGAGTGGGTTTTAGAGACAGCTGAGGAAAATGAATTTCCTTTAAGGCGTCTTTTTTTAGATCCGGTATTAATTAGTCATATAGATCCTTTTGCTTGGGAATTAACAAGCACAAATACAGATTTTACTCCAGTATTAGAAGCTGTTAGATGGATACCTAAACTCCGTCTAGAACAAATAAAGACAATATGTGCTATTTCAAATGTATCAATTGGATTTCTACCAGGACAAAGAACCAAAATACATCAAAGATTGATTTGTCAGCTTATAAAAGCAGGATTAAGTGCTGCTATCGTTAATCCTCTGGATAAGCCTTTAATGGCAACTATAAAAAATATGTCAGTGACTAATAATTCATTAACAGTCCAATTTTGTAATATAAATCAGGATTTTCAAGATATTAAGTATATAAGTTAGGCAAAAATTAATTCTAATTATTACCACTATCTAATGCTAATTCTATTACAAATGGTCCATTAGGTGTTTCAAATGGTACAGCTAAGATAGGTCCTTTTGCCATATGAGTGATGGAGTGTCCTTTACCAGCTATAATTGTAGGGATTGCTCCTACAAGTTTAATCCCTTGCTCTTCTAATCTTCTTCTAGCGTCTCCGCAGATCATATTAGTAAGCTCTCCAACAGCATCTTTTACATCATCATTTAATTCTGTTACTTTCATACCTAGCATATTACTTACAATAGCCTTTATACACGATTCTGTAAAAGTTATAGAAAAAGATCCGCTTGCATCTCCAGTGATCCCGATGATTCCTGATACATCTCCAAGAGAGGAACTATCTTTTTTTATATAGGGTTTCCCCACCTTTGTCTCTATCATTGCCATAGTATTTATAACATTTTGAGCTGCTTCAAGAAAAGGATTTATAATTCTAACATCCATATTAAGGTGTCACTCCCCTTTATTATTTTTATAAAATTAGAGTAGTTATGTCTTTATTATCGGCATAGATAAGCTTTTATTAAACTCATTTAGAATTTTCAAAAGATTTATGCTATACTTAATAACTAACTATCTATCCTTGACAAATAGGGGTTTTACTAGTAGATGAGGCGGGGCAATTAAAACAATAAAAGGATTATTACTGGAGGATTTTCTATGTTAGTTAAAGAATGGATGGCCACAGACCCAATAACTGTAGATGAAGAAACTTCTATAATGAAGGTTACACAGTTATTAAAAGAGCATAAAATTAGACGGGTTCCTGTGGTCAGAAGGAATAAATTAGTAGGAATTGTAAGTGATAGGGATATAAAAGAAGCTGCTCCTTCAAAAGCTACTTCCTTGGATGTTCATGAACTTTATTATCTTTTATCAGAAATAAAGGTAAAAGATATTATGACTCCTAATCCTCTTACATTGAAAGAGAATGATTCTGTTGAAAAGGCTGCTGTTATTATGCTCGAAAATAGAATATCTGGTATGCCTGTAGTTGATGATGAAAATCATGTTATTGGTCTTGTTACTCAGACGGATATATTTAAGGTAATGATTAGTATAACAGGTATTTATAGAGGCCCCATACAATTAGCTTTTGACCTCGAAGATAAACCTGGTTACTTAACCAATTTATTATCTCAATTGTCACAGTTAGGTGCTAGGATGGTAAGCGTCCTCACCTGTCAAGATCATGTTGGTCCTGGTAGAAGAGAAGTATATGTACGTATAAAAGATATGGAACAATCTCAACTAGATAATATGATTGATGAACTCAAAAAGGAATTTAAGGTTCTTTATGTATTAAGAGAGGACCTAAAAGATATTCCACGAAAACCTTCTTCTACTCGTTAAACCAAGGGAGTCCTGGTATATGTATCCAAGATGGCAGGCTTGAGCTCTGCGGAGGTGGAGTAAGGGGGGGTAAATTACATACCCTTAATGCCTGCCATACAATCCCATTTTTATTTGGTAAGGAGATAAGTCCTGTTTTTTGATCAACAGGCGCAAATGCTATACCTTCCGGAATTGAAAAACGGTGAACTGGCATATTTTTTAATGCTCTTTCCATAAACCATGTCCATACAGGACAAGCAACCCTTCCTCCAGTTTCTCGTTTACCTAATGGTTGGTTATCTTCCCTACCAATCCACACACCAGTTATGATATCAGGAGTAAATCCAATGAACCATGCATCTCTACACCAATCTGTAGTGCCTGTTTTGCCTCCTGCTGGTCTATTAAGCCTTTTGGCAAACCTACCAGTGCCGTCTTGTATTACTCCTTTTAACAGATCAACCATTTCGTAAGCAGTTACTGGATCTAATACTTGTTGTGTTTGGGGAGTAAGTTCTTCTAATACATTTCCATCTCGATCTATAATCTTTTCTATAAATTGCGGTCTGACGACTTTTCCTTCATTTGGAAAGACTGAATATGCCTGCACCATTTGAATAAGAGGTATTCCTGATGAGCCTAGAGCGATTGAATAATTATGTGCTAGCGGGACAGTTATACCTAAATTGTGTGCTAGGTTTATTATAGGATTAAGTCCTGCAAGTAATGCTATTTTTATTGCAATAATATTTATTGAATGTATAAGGCCTGTTCTTACAGTTACTGGCCCATGAAAAAATCCCTCAAAGTTTTCTGGTCTCCATGGTTGATCAGGATTTGCTCCTGGTAAAGATATGGGATCATCTACTATTAAACTATTTGGTTTTATAACTCCTTTAGAGATTGCAGCAGCATAAACTATGGGTTTAAAGGATGATCCCGGTTGCCTTCTTGCTTGTATTGCTCTATTAAATTGTGTTTTATTATAATCTTTACCTCCAATTAGTGCCCTAACTGCACCAGTTTTAGCATCCATAACAACTATTGCACCTTGGATACTCTTTTTCATATCCTTATCATCTGGATGTCTTCTGAGAACAGCCCTTATACCTCTTTTTAGTTCTTTAGCAGCTATCTTTTGCCATTTTGGATTGAGTGTTGTGATAATGGTCAGTCCATCAGTTCTTAATCTTTCTAGCCCATATCTCTGGGTCAAATCCTGCATTAAAGCAGAAAAGAAATATCCAGTTCCTGGAGGGGGATGTAATTTTTCTCTTTTAAGATGAAGAGGTTCGTCATAAGCTTCTTGTGCTTGTTTTTTAGTGATATAGCCTTCTTCTACCATTCTTTCTAAAACATATGCCTGCCGTTTTTTGGCTAA
>JAMONC010000177.1 GCA_027066725.1 Desulfobacterales bacterium | reverse complement strand
AGATGATTATGAAAAAATAAATAAGAGAGCAAAAGAGGGTCTATTTATAATTGATAATCCTAATGAGTTTGAAATAGAAGAATGCTTAGAAAAATTTAAGCCTGATTTATTCTTAACTGGTCTAAAAGAAAAATATCTTGCTAGAAAATTTGGTATACCTACTGTCAACTCACACTCTTATGAAAAAGGACCTTATGCATGTTTTAGAGGCTTTATTAACTTTGCTAGAGATATATATCAAGGAATATATGCACCAGTATGGAAGTTCATACGTGATGATGTATTAGGCTAATAGTTAATAAATCTATTGGAGGAAGAAATGGAAGATCTAAAAATAAATGGAAGATTAACTATAGAACAAATAAATAGTCTAAAAGAGATACCAATTGAAGGTATAAACTACGAACAAATATATATAGAAAAAGAACCAATATGCCCACAATATATACCACCAGATGAAGATCTTATCCCTTCATCTAAACGCACTGTAGTAATAGATCCAGGCAGAATCTGCATGCCATTTGGTGCAATGTGGGCAAGTGTAGGAATTCATAAATGTATTCCTTTTGTACAAGGAGCTCAAGGCTGTACTACTTATCCACGTTATACCTTTAGCCGTATATTTAGAGAACCTGTTGCTATAGCAACTGCTTCATTTCATGAAGATGCTGCAGTATTTGGTGGGAGAAAAAATCTTATTCAAGGTCTAAGAAACCTAATATATCGCTACAGACCTGAAGTTATATCTATTATAACCGTTTGTTCAAGTGAGATCATTGGCGATGATATGGAAGGCTTTTTAATTGAAGCAAAAGAGGAATTAGAAGAAGAATTTGGTCCAGAGATCCATGACCAAGTAAAGTTTGTAATAGTTCATACACCTAGTTTTGCAGGCTCACATGTAAGTGGTTATGACAGGGCTGCAAAGGCTTTTGTTCAGACATTAGCCAAAAAGAGATCTCCCAATAATAAGGTAAATATAATCCCAGGAATGATTACTCCTGGAGATATTAGAGAGATTAAACACATATTAGAGCTTATGAATATAGACTATATTATGCTCTTTGATATATCTGGTACTCTAGATTGCCCCCTTAGAGTACCTCAACAAATGCCTTATTATCCTAAAGGTGGAACAAAGGTAGAAGAAATAATAGATATGGCAAACTCTGTAGCAACCTTTGCCCTTTGCCCAGATGAAGGTGGGTCTGCTGCAGCATATCTTAAAAAACGCTATGAGGTAGAACCTGTAATTGGACCTCTACCATTAGGAATCCACAATACTGATAAGTTTGTTAAAAAGCTATCTGAACTAACAGGTAAGCCTGTTCCTGAGGAGTTAAAGGATGAAAGGGGAATCCTTGTAGATGCTATGGCTGATACATTTCATTATACCATGGGAAGAAAAGTGGCTATAGTGGGAGATCCTGATATAAGTGCAGCAGCTACAAGGTTTTGTTGTGAACTTGGTATGGAACCTGTTGCAGTAATGAGTGGTACATTTAGTAAGAGCTTTGCCAAAGAGGTATGGAATGCCTGCCAGGAATATAACTATAATCCCACTATCTTTAATGGTGGAGACATGTTTGAGTGGGAGGACTATATAAAGAAGAATCGGGTAGACCTTATACTTGGTAATTCTAAGGCTGTAAATATATCAAAAGAAGCTAATGTTCCTCTAGTAAGGATAGGATTTCCTGTATATGACCGTGTTGGATATCAAAGACGTGCCTATGTAGGCTATAGAGGAGGAGAATTTCTACTTTCTTTAATTGTCAATACGATATTAGATGCAAAATTCCCAGACGATCGTGTACATCAATAAAAACCAAATAAAAAAACGCCCGGAGATAGGAGGTTACCTAATTATGAGAAAACTAGCCCTTAAAAGAACGCCCTGCCAGGAAAATAACATTATAAAAAGCTGCCCCAAAGGCCCCTGTTCTATAAAATGTCAACAGCCTTCTACTCCGGGCAAAATTACTCAAAGAAGCTGTGTATATTATGGGGCAAGATGGATGCTTGCCCTCATTAAAGAAGATGCTGCACATTTAGTACATGCTACAGTAGGTTGTGCCTATTATGGTTCTACTGTAAGGGGAAACAATTACAGAATACTAAGTACAGGACTTACAGAAAAAGAGGTGATATTTGGTGGAATATATAAATTATCTAAAGCCATTAGTGAAACAAAACTATTATTTCCTAATATAAATTGTATTTTTGTATA
>JAMONC010000176.1 GCA_027066725.1 Desulfobacterales bacterium | reverse complement strand
GGTTTGTTTTTTGCTTGAAGCACTTTGGCGGGGTTGGATACCACTTGAGGATGCAGGTATTGATAAAAGACCTAATATGGATCCTGATCCAGATCATTATACAAAGGAAGACTCAGAGTTAAATGCCAAGATTGCAGTAAAACTTGCTTATGATTTAGGGTTACAGCGTACAAAATTAAGTACTCATTTTCGTGAAGGTTTTAGAAAAGGAGTTAGAATCTTAACAGATAAATATGGTCATCCATTTAAGGATATAGCAGTTTATAGCTGTTTTGGTGATGAAAGAAGTAACTCACCTAACCCATACTGGAATCCAGGCTTTGTAATGCCCTCTCCATTTTTAAGTAGATTTTGTACATATTATCAAGATGGATTTTTTGAACCAGAAGAGCTTGGTTTAAAGATAGCTGATCGTATAGTAAATGAGCTTATAAATGAAAATTTTGGGTTATGTAGATTTCATAGAAAATGGCTACCTCAAATGATAGCCCCTCTTTATAAAGAGGCTTATGGTGTAGATATAGATCCGTTTAGATTTTGTAAGGACTTAGCAAAAAGGATGATTGAATATGATCATAAGTCTTTTTATCTTCCCCGTTTTTGGGAATCTGAAAGGGCAAAGGATATTGTAGTAACCTATGCAGAAAAGATGGCTGAGTTAGAAGATAATGAAGCTGCAAAAAAATGGCGAAAACGTTTTTCACTTGAAAAAGATCAAGCCCTTTTTGAATATTGGGAAAAGACAAGAAGGACAATCCTTAACTATTTTGGACAGTGTGTAACAGATTAATTTTATTGTTTATGAACTAAATAACAAGAAGTCTCCAGAGCTCTTTTATATGATTGCTTTTTTGAGAGGCTTGTTCTATAAGCTTTTTAAGCTTGGAATCGTCAAGCTTTAGATATTCCATAATCTTTGGATCTAATTCTTTTACTTCTTCTCCTTCAAATGCCTTAAAGCCTATTTTATTAGCAAGATAATTAGCAAGGTGGATTCTTAATAAATAAGAGGGGGGGTCTGTGGTTGCCAAAGGGTCATGATGTCTTAGAGCAACTTGTTGAAAGGATTTTGGAAGTTCCCATTTTTGAGCTAGTTTTGCACCCCAAAGTTCATGATCAGTTCCCCATTGTCTTTCAATTTCTTTTATATCCCCTTTTATATCGCGTGCCATTGCAAGATATATTGTAGGTGCTTGAGCCATTAGTACAATCCAGCCCACATCATGTAACAGTCCTAAGGTATAAAGGCTTTCGTTTTCTCCTCCATTTGTTAGGTGTTGTGCAATTACAGCTGTAGCAATGCTATGACGCCATAGATTTTCTGCATAATTTGCAACTTCATAAGGTACAGTTAAAAATCTTTGAGCTAAGATAGAACTTATGGCAATATGTTGAACCTCTCTAGCACCAAGCAGCACTATAGCGTGTTTTAAAGAACTTACCTCAATACTTAGCATATAAAGCGCACTATTTACTATTTGTAGAATTTTCATTGTTATTGAAGGATCTTGCCTAATAATTTCTGAGAGTTCTTTTGCACTAATATCTGGTGATCCAATTAATGGAAAAAGTTTTTGAGCTACTACTGGAAGTGTTGGAAGTTCCTCGCTCTCCCAATCTATAGCAATAAGCCCCGCCTGGTATTGAGGCATAAACTTCACCCTCCTTTAAAGTTATAAAGTATATCGGAATAAAATTTTTGAGCTTTAAGTTATTTTAAGGGCATTAATCTTTCTCATTTTCTGTATTTTCTTGTGCAAGTTTACTACTCATCTCAAGAAATGGTTTAAAAAGCTCTAAGGGAAGAGGGAAGAGGGTTGTAGAATTATTTTCAGCAGCAATTTCTCTTAAGGTCTGTAGATATCTAAGTTGAAGAGCAGCAGGAGCTTTATGTATAATTTGTGCAGCTTCAGCAAGTCTTGCAGCGGCCTGATATTCTCCTTCTGCATTTATTATCTTAGACCTTCTTTCTCTTTCAGCCTCTGCCTGTTTAGCCATTGCTCTTTTCATTTCATCAGGAAGATCTATTTGTTTAATTTCTACTTTGCTTACCTTTACCCCCCATGGCTCTGTATCAAGGTCTAAGATTTCTTGTATTCTTGCATTTATCTTTTCTCTTTCAGAAAGAAGTTCATCTAGTTCTTCTTGTCCACATACGCTTCTAAGTGTAGTTTGTGCAAGCTGAGATGTTGCAAATAAAAAGTTTTCTACCTCTATTACAGCTTTTACTGCATCT
>JAMONC010000175.1 GCA_027066725.1 Desulfobacterales bacterium | reverse complement strand
GCCACTTCATTTCAGATAGAAGATTAATTAATTAAGAACCACGGAGGAACATTTAAGTTGGGGGAAAAAGAAGATTTAACAATAGCCCTTGCAGGTAATCCAAATGCAGGTAAAACTACCATTTTTAATCATCTTACAGGGGCAAGGCAAAAGGTTGGAAACTGGTCTGGTGTAACCGTTGAAAAGAAAGAGGGTTTTCTTACATATAAAGGTAAAAGGATAAAGGTTGTTGATCTTCCTGGTATATATTCTCTAACTGCTTATTCAATAGAAGAGATAGTTGCAAGGGATTTTATCTTAGAAGAGCATCCAAATGTTGTAGTAGATATAATAGATGCCTCTAATCTTGAGAGGAATTTATACTTAGCTGTCCAACTCATTGAGTTAAACGTTCCTCTTGTTTTTGCAATGAATATGGTTGATGTTGCAAGGGCAAGGGGAATTGTTGTTGACTATGCCCAGCTTTCTCGCCTTATAGGAGTTCCAATAGTAGAAACAGTCGGGACAACAGGTGAGGGCCTAAATGAGTTAATGGATAAAGTACTGGAGGTCGCGGAGGGCAAAGAAAGTATATCTAGAAAAATTAATATAAATTACGGTAGTGAATTAGAGGCAGAAATAGAGAAAATAAAGAAAGTAATTGAGCAAGATGATATACTTTCAAATTCTTATGATACAAGATGGCTTTCAATAAAACTCCTTGAGTCTGATAAACAAGTAATTGAACGTATAAAAAAATCAAAATTTTCTGATGAGATATTATCTAGAGTAGAAAAATCTATAAAAAGACTTGAACGCATATTTAATGATGATGTTGAGACTTTAATTGCTGAGGCTCGTTATGGATTTATAGCTGGGGCTTTAAAAGAGACAATGCGTATATCTGGTACAGCTAAAAAGACGTTAAGTGACCGTATAGACCAGATACTTACAAATAGAATATTAGGTTTCCCCATTTTTGTACTTTTTATGTATCTGCTTTTTCAGGGTACCTTTAAACTTGGGGCATATCCTGTTTCTTGGATAGAGGATATGGTCGAATTTTTAGGAAAACTTGCTGGTACTTGGATACCACCTGGTATAATTCATGATCTTGTTGTTCAAGGAATTATTGGTGGTGTTGGCGGAGTAATTGTATTTTTGCCCAATATCTTACTTTTGTTTTTAGGTATAAGCATACTTGAAGATACCGGTTATATGGCACGAGCTGCCTTTATTATGGATAGGGTAATGCACACCCTTGGGCTTCATGGTAAGTCATTTATCCCTCTTCTTATGGGGTTTGGTTGTAATGTACCTGCAATTATGGCAACAAGAACACTTGAGACAAAAAGGGATAGGATTCTTACAATACTTATAAATCCTCTTATGAGTTGTTCTGCAAGGCTTCCTGTTTATGTACTTTTAGCAAGCGCATTTTTCCCAGGAAAAGAAGGAAATGTACTTTTTGCTATATATTTTCTAGGGATAGCCCTTGCTATCTTGATGGGACAGATATTTAGTAGGACCCTTTTTAAAGGAGAAGCTGCCCCTTTTGTTTTGGAGCTTCCGCCTTATAGGATGCCAACTCTTACAAGTCTTGTCATACACATGTGGGATAAGACAAAGGTATATCTCCAAAAGATGGGTGGTGTTGTACTTATTTGTTCTGTAATAATTTGGTTTTTAGGTGCGTTTCCAAGACATGTTACATATTCACATGATTATCAAAGACAACTTACTCAGATAAATAAAGAGATAGAGTTAGTTACAACACAAATAAAAGATAAGAGTCTTAAAGATAAAAAACTTGCTCAATTGAATGAGCAAATAGCCCTTATAAAAAAAGAGATGGAGGCAGAGCACCTTAAGCAAAGCTATATTGGAAGAATAGGACGGCTAATTGAACCTGTTTTAAGGCCACTTGGTTTTGATTGGCGTTTGGGAGTAAGTCTTATTACAGGATTTGTTGCAAAAGAGGTAGTTGTAAGTACCATGAGGGTCCTTTATCAGAGTTCAGAAAATGGCCTTAAATCAAGTAGTCTTATAAATGCCTTAAGACACAGTGGCTTAAATAAGGTGACTGCATTTGGATTTATGGCCTTTGTCCTTATTTATGTGCCTTGTATTGTAACTGTTATTACAATATGGCGAGAGACTGGTTCTGTGGGGTGGACTGCGTTTTGTGTAGGTTATCTTATGGTACTTGCGTGGATTGTGGCCTTTTTAATAAGGGTGATTGGACAGACAATCTTTGGA
>JAMONC010000174.1 GCA_027066725.1 Desulfobacterales bacterium | reverse complement strand
CAATTATTGGATGAATATTATGTTTTTTTGCCTGAAGATAAAAATTTAATACACCATACATGTTGCCATGATCTGTTATGGCAACACTTTTATATCCATATTCCTTTGCACGAGGAAAAAGGTCTTTTAACCTTATTGCACCATCAAGAAGACTATATTCTGTATGAAGATGTAGATGAACAAACATAGCTAGTTTTTAATATCCCTTTAACTGTTTTATTCCCATTCTATTGTGGCAGGTGGCTTTGAACTTATATCATAACACACACGATTTATTCCCTTTACTTCATTTATTATCCTATTTGAAATAGTTGCAAGGATCTCATACGGAAGCCTAGTCCAATCTGCTGTCATTGCATCAAGAGAATCTACTATCCTAATTGCTGCAACATGATCATAAGTACGCTCATCTCCCATAACCCCAACGGTCTTTATTGGAAGAAGCACTGCAAATGCCTGCCAAACCTTATAATACCAACCACTTTTTTTCATCTCTTCTATAACTATTGCATCTGCCTCTCTAAGTATATCTAAGCGCTCAGGGGTTATCTCACCCAAAATCCTTATGGCAAGGCCAGGCCCTGGGAAAGGGTGTCTTTTTATAAGATCATCTGGCATACCAAGCTCTTTTGCAAGCCTTCTTACTTCATCTTTAAAAAGCTCTCTTAAAGGCTCTATGAGTTTTAACTTCATTCTCTCAGGAAGGCCACCTACATTGTGATGACTTTTTATTGTAGCACTTGGTCCTTTAAAAGACACACTTTCTATAACATCAGGATATAAAGTTCCTTGTGCTAAAAACTCTACATCTCCTAAGGCATTTGCCTCTCTTTCAAATATCTCAATAAACTTATTACCAATAATCTTTCTCTTTTTCTCTGGATCTACAACACCTTTAAGCTCACTTAAAAACTCATTGGAGGCATCTACATATTTCACATTTAAATCAAACGTCTTAAGAAAGTTGAGCACGGTCTCTGGCTCATTTTTTCTCAAAAGCCCGTTATTTACAAATATACAAGTAAGTTGATGTCCAATTGCCCTATGTATTAAAAGTGCAGTAACAGATGAATCAACGCCTCCAGAAATGGCACATATTACCTTTTTATCCCCTACCTGTTTTTTTATATCTTCAACAGATGTTTTTAAAAATGAATGCATATTCCAGCTTGGAGATAACTTACAGACCTTAAAAAGGAAATTCTCTAATACTTCCTTACCTATTGTTGTATGAACTACCTCTGGATGAAATTGAACACCATATATAGGAAGCTTTTCATGTCTCATTGCTGCAAAAGGAGATGAGGGGCTTTTAGCAATACACTTAAAAGAGGGGGGAAGCTCCTCTATCCTATCTCCATGACTCATCCATACCCTATATGTATGAGGAGAGGTCTTAAGGCCATCAAAAATCCCTTGTGCCTCAATTATCTCTAGTTCAGAAGGTCCATATTCCCTTTTTTCGCTTCTTTCTACCCTACCTCCTAGTACATAGGTAGTAATTTGCATGCCATAACATATACCAAGTATTGGAATATTAAGCTCAAATATCTCTTTTCCTATCATAGGGGCATCTTTGTCATATACACTAGAAGGCCCCCCTGATAAGACAATTCCTGAAGGAGAAAATTCTTTTATAAAATCTATGCCTACATTAAATGGATGGATCTCACAGTAAACTTGAGCCTCTCTAATGCGTCTTGCAATAAGTTGGGTAGTCTGTGAACCAAAGTCTAATATAAGGACCTTTTGATCAATCATTTATACTAACTCCTAATCTTAGATTTTAAATTAAGAGGTCTTATTATAATTCAAACAAACCTTATAATTCAAACTCAAGATATGTGCCTACTGGAGCAAAAAATGCCCTGTCTTTTAACATCTCTTTTATCTTAGCAGCACCTAATATACCTGTACAGTGAGCTGCTCCAAGGTGTTTTACTTCAAACTCTTCTAGGGCTTTAATAGTTTCATTTAGTTGCTTCATGCCTGCAAAACCAAGGTGAGTGCCTCCAAAAACAGTATCTATTGGAATATCTGGAAGATTATTTCTTACATGCTTTAATATATTAATCATTCCTGCATGGGCACAACCTAAGACAACAACAAGCCCCTTAGCTGTCTTTACTACAAGGCTTAAATCATCTAAAAGCTCATCTTGAACAATATTTCCGTCTTTATCATATATCTTCATATTAGGGTCAGGCGGCTCAAATGCTGTTACCCTAGGAACTTCACCTGTAACATAT
>JAMONC010000173.1 GCA_027066725.1 Desulfobacterales bacterium | reverse complement strand
CTCAGGAATTAAAAACTAAACTTAAAGATATAAAAGATAGAATAGAACTGTTAAGAGGTTATCTTTGATGAAGCTCAGTTAAAAAAACGCCTTAAAGAAATAGATGAGCTAATGCTTGCCCCTGATTTTTGGGAAAATCAGGAGTCTAAAGATATCCTTAAAGAACGTGCTGACTTAATAGAAAAACAAGATGAAATAAAAAGTTTATCTGATGAGTATGAGGAATTAGAACTGCTTCTTGATCTATGTATTGAGGAAGAAGATATAGATTCTATAGAAGAGGTTTGCGAAAGATTAAGTGCATTAGATAAAAGGCTACGTAGTGCTGAGCTTGCAAGGTTAATGTCTAAAGAGCATGATAAGAACAATGCTATACTAACAATTCATCCGGGTGCTGGTGGTACAGAGTCACAAGATTGGGCAGATATGCTTCTTAGAATGTATTTAAGATGGTGTGAAAGGCATGGTTATAAGGTTGATATACTTGATTTAATGCCTGGGGAAGAAGCTGGGATAAAAAATGCGACTTTACTTGTTAAAGGTCCTTATGCCTATGGATACTTAAAGGCTGAGGCAGGAATTCATAGACTTGTTAGAATATCTCCATTTGATGCATCATCAAGAAGACATACCTCTTTTGCCTCTGTTTTTGTTGCTCCAGAGTTAGATGATACTATTGAGATTGAGATTAATGAAAAAGATTTAAGGATAGATACTTACAGAGCTAGTGGAGCTGGTGGACAGCATGTAAATAAGACAAGTTCTGCAGTAAGAATTACTCATATACCTACAGGTATTGTTGTACAGTGTCAAAATGAGAGATCTCAACACAAAAATAAAGCTATTGCCATGAAGATTCTAAGGGCAAGACTATATGAAAGAGAAAAGGCAAAACAGGAAGAAGAAAAAAAGAAACTTCATGGACAAAAGAAAGAAATTGCATGGGGAAACCAAATTAGATCATATGTGCTTCATCCGTATCAAATGGTAAAAGATCATAGGACTGGTGAAGAAACAGGAAATGTAAGTGCTGTGTTAGATGGTGATTTAGATCAATTTATCCAAAGTTGGCTCATGAAAATGGCATCTAAGGAATAGTCTTTTTAAGTAGTCATTTTTAATCTCTTGCCTTATCCACAGACCACCAGGCAAGCAGCATTGCAAAAATTGCTAGAGAAAGAAGTAGTGTTGCATCACTCCAAGAAAAGGCTCCTCCCAGTGCTATTTGTCTAATTGCTTTTGATGCATGGCTTAAAGGAATGAGCTCAAGTGGCAGTCTTGCCCACTCAGGCAGATTTTTTATAGGGAAAAATGTTCCACCTAAAAATGCCATAGGTGTAATAATTAGATTTGTAATAAGGCTTTGATCTGCATGATTTTTTATTAACATTGCAGATGTCACACCAAGTGCTGCAAAAAAAGTAGCATTTAATGCAGCAATAGACCAAAAGCCTAAATTAAAGTGTAGTTTTAGCCCTGCCAATATAGCAATAATTACTATAACAGAGGCAGAAAGAAGTGCTCTTGTTACCCCTGCAGCAACCTCTCCGCATACATAGGAGAAATTTGATATAGGAGCAGCCTGAAACTCTTCAAAGACTTTTAGATAAAATCGTGCAACATTTATTTCTACATTTATCCCAAATCCTTGGGTCATAGATGTCATTGCAACAAGACCTGGTATTAAAAATTCTACATAACTTACCCCTCCAACTTTCATGTGATGTCCCATACCAAGTCCAAAGGCAATTAGATATAAAAGAGGTGAGACAGAAAAGGACATTATTATACGCCAGAATCTATGGCGCATTATCAAGAGTTCTCTAAGATATGTTGCTATAAAACCATGCATTTTGGTTATAAACTATTTAAAGTAGTTTAACAAATCTTAGCCATTGCTATAGCCGCCTGCCCTAGAGAGATACCAGCATCAGACATTGGAATTTCCTTTGACCAATAAACATCAAATCCCTTCTCTCTTAATCCATGAATAAAAAGCGATAGAAGAATTCTATTTTGAAAACAACCACCAGATAAAAGCACAGTGTTTATATCTGTAGTCTCTCTTATTTTATCTAAGACCTTTATAAATGAATCTCTTAACCATACATGAAATGATAATGCAATAATATCTTTGGATATTTTATTGTGGCTAAGAGATAAGATAGACTCTGTCATAGCTTTGTGTCCTATAATAAAAGAGTTATTATCAGAGTCTTTAAATATTTCTATAGGTAATTTAATGATATCTTTATCT
>JAMONC010000172.1 GCA_027066725.1 Desulfobacterales bacterium | reverse complement strand
AGAGCCCACACCTGCTGGGATTCTTTTATAAAGTGCTTGTATTAATTTTTTAAGTCTTGGTTTTATATCTTCTATAAAAAGACCTGTTATCATAGTGCGAACACCACAGGAAATATCATAACCAACCCCACCTACTGAGATTATACCTCCCTTGTCTGGATCAAAAGCAGCAACTCCTCCAATTGGAAATCCATATCCCCAATGTGCATCAGGCATTGCCATAGAAGCTCGCACTATGCCAGGTAGACATGCTACATTTATTAATTGCTCTTTTACCTTATCATCCATATCTAAAAGCAAGTTTTTATCTGCAAATATCCACGCAGGGACATTCATTGCCCCGCTTTTAGGTATTTCATAATGACAAGGCCCTATCTTTCTTAAGTCTTTTATCTGCACAAGAACTACTCCTTTTTTCTATTTAGACATCTACTACACACTGGGCAATCCAAGTACCATTTTCTCTTTTAACTTTCAATTCACACAGTGTAGCAGCCTTTACCTCTATGCCATCATCACATAAATCTTTATTTATAGGTACAGCCTTTGCCTTGCAACTACATGTTAGGTCTTTAATTTTTATATCAAAATCAAAAAACGCCACTCTTAAAAGGTCTGATTTGGAAATAAGAGTATTTAAAAATTCAACCAATAAGTATTCAATATCTATGGAACTACACTCAATTTTTATCTCTTTTACATGGTCTAGCTCTTTTATATCTAACTTTTGGATATTAGGATACATTAGAGAAAAAAGGGCAATAGCTGCCATCTTAAATGCCTCTTCAACACTAGAGCCAATCCCTCTTATGCCTATATCTGCACCATGATCAAATATTTCCCAATGAGCCATTTATTCTATTTCCTCTTTTTTCTTTACGCCCCATTCAATCCAACCCCATATAGAAAGGGCAGTAAATATTATAAAAAGGGCAGCTTGTGCATAGATTTTATAGTAAATATCTACAAGTACCCAACCTGCATTGGCAACAGTATATATTGCAAAACAAATTCGCTTTTTCTTTACATTTAAAATAGCACCTAAGATGCTAAAGGCTGTTAGTGACCAAGTGATTATCTCTTTTAAATTTAAGTTCATATAATACTTAAAACTTAGATTTACTAAAAAGTCCAATGTAAAATTTAAAAAAATAGTTTGACAAAATATAAATATTTTAGTATTCTAATACCTAAATAATAAAAATATTTTGTTTAACATTTTTGGCTACCAAACAGATAAGAAAAATTAGAAAGTCAAAAATAACAATATATTAAACAGTAACATTTAATTAACATCTAACCTATAACCTACCCAACTAGGAGGAGCAAATGTTTTGTTTTCAGTGTCAAGAAACAGCCAAAAACACAGGATGTACTGTTAAAGGTGTATGTGGTAAACCTGAAAGAACTGCAAATCTTCAAGACCTTTTAATTTTTGTTTTAAAAGGCATCTCTGTTTATGGAGAAAAACTAAAAGAGCTAGGTATGCCAGATAGAAACAATGATGATTTTATTGCTCAAGGGCTTTTTTCTACTATTACAAATGCCAATTGGGATGATAACCGTTTCATCTCCATGATTAAAGAAGGGCTTAATCGTAGAGACCAACTAAAAGAGAAATTTTTAAAGGCTTACAGAGAAAAATATGGAAAAGACTTTGATGAACCCCTACCAGATGCCGCTACTTGGTCAGAAACTGATCCTAAGGCATTTGAAGAAAAGGCAAAAACTGTAGGTGTATTATCCACTAAAGATGAAGATAAAAGGTCTTTAAGAGAGCTTCTTGTAATAGGGCTAAAAGGCATTGCTGCATACGCTGAGCATGCATCTGTTCTAGGCTTTCATGATGACAATGTAAGTGATTTTATCATTGAGGCACTTGCATCTACAACCAAGGATTTATCAGTAGATGAGATGTTTAATATGGTTATGAAAGCAGGAGAAATTGCTGTTTCCACAATGGCTCTTTTAGATAAGGCAAATACATCTCACTACGGACATCCTGAAATAACAGAAGTAAATATTGGAGTGAGAGACAACCCTGCAATACTTATATCAGGTCACGATCTTAAAGACTTAGAGGAACTTTTAGAGCAAACCAAAGGAACTGGTATAGATGTCTATACACATGGTGAGATGCTTCCTGCAAATTATTATCCTGCATTTAAAAAATATGATCACTTTGTAGGAAATTATGGCAGCTCTTGGTGGCATCAAAACAAGGAATTTGAGGCATTTAATGGACCTATCTTACTTACTACAAACTGTTTAGTG
>JAMONC010000171.1 GCA_027066725.1 Desulfobacterales bacterium | reverse complement strand
ACTAGGGGCTGGAGAGATACTTTTAAACTGTATAGATAGAGATGGAACCAATCTTGGCTTTGATATAGAACTTATAAAAGCAGTAAAAGATGCTGTTACAATACCAGTTATTGCATCAAGTGGAGCAGGCTGTGAAGAACACTTCTATGAAGTATTTAAAGAAACGAACGCAGATGCCGCTCTTGCTGCAGGAATATTTCATAGGAAAGAGGTATCTATTAAAGCTGTTAAAAATTATCTTAAAGAGAAAGGAATCGAAATAAGAGCAACATAAATAATAAAGAGGGGCTTATGCCCCTCTATTTTGAGATATAAATCAACACTTAAAACATATTTTTTACATCAGCTAGTTTAATGTGACTATCCTTTGCAACTTCGATTTTTTTAATAATAAAATTATAATTACCTGTATCTTCTACAGTTAGTAAAATACGTGGACTATGATATGCTAAGTCTCTAACAATTTGTGCATGGTCAAAATCTACATTATTATAGATATCTTGAAGTTGACAAGCTGTTATTTTTTGGGGCATTATTTTACTAATTCCAAACAATACTGCAGCAGCTATTAACATAGCTATAATAGAATTTATTAAGACTTTCATTAAACACCTCCTCACTCAAACTTTTTCCCAACCCCTGACATATGTCAGCAGTTTTCAATAAAACTTGATATCTTTTGTTATGGTAGCGTTAAATAAAAAAGTACGCAACATAATTTTTATTATGATTTTTTAACTTGACCGTTATAGTCAATAAACTATAATGATAAAACTAGATAGACATAAGTTAATTTCTGTGATAATTTCTACTATAAAAATTATTAGCTATTTAAGTAATTGTTATTAAAGTATTTAATTTTTTTCTTGTTTTTCTTGAAACTTTATAGAATTTTAGGGGGCATTATTAAAAAACAAATCAAAGCTTATTGAAAGGAGAGGGAGATGAGTGAAAAAAAACTTTGTAACATTTCAAGGAGAAATCTTATTGCCGGTGCAGGGAAATTAGCTATTGGATCTGCTATTGCGGCTTCTGCTTTATCTGTAGGATTTGATGTAAAAGACGCCGATGCATCTAAAAAATCCCTTAAATGGGGATGGGGATATAAAAAATTAGACCCTAAAGAAGTAGGAGAGATAGCCTATAAACTTTGGTATAAAGGATACTGTTGTTACGCAGTTGTTGGATCCATGGTCCTTCCTTTAAGAAGAAAGGTTGGAGGACCATACAAAAGCCTTCCAATAGATGCCTTTCGTTTTGGACATGGTGGAGTAATTGGCTGGGGAACAATCTGTGGAACACTACTTGGAGCAGGAATCGCTACAAGTTTCATAGCAGGTAAAACAGGGGAAATGATGCTAAATGACATAATGGCTTGGTATACAGAAACCAAACTTCCCGAATATAAACCAAGACATCCTAAATATAAAGGTCCTATGCCAATTACTGTAAGTGACTCCCCTCTTTGTCATATTTCAGTAGGAAAATGGATGAAAAAAGCTAATAAAAGCTTTAAAAGTCCTGCTAGAAGAGATAGATGTGCAAGACTTGCCGCAGATGTTGCTATCTATACAGTAAAGATACTCAACCAATGGGTAGATGATGGCTATGAGTATTATATGGAAAATGAACCTCAAGTTGCTAAATATGGCATAACAGCCCAAAACAATTGTATGGAATGTCATGCCAAAGGAATTCCCGGTGTTCCTGGAAAATAGGCTATATATTAAAAGGGCCTAAGCTAAATATAAGCTAGGCCCTTTACTTTTTTATTTTTATATCTATAACTTTAGCACCTTTTGTCCCTTTAAGGGCATTTATAAATCCTTCTATCACCCCTTTAAATGATTCTCTTACATATTTTTTTAGAGGTATAAATTTACCATTTACAAATAAATAAAGTGTTTCCTTATCCTTATGAGGAAACAAGTAGGATACTATAAAGTCTGTAATTCCAATTATATCTTTTTTATCAAATACAGGAACACCCCTGTTTTCTTTTACCTCCCCTATTAGGGCTACAACATTTGAAACTTTATCTATTAATAATTCTTTGTCAGGTAATACTATCTCAATTTTAGGAATATAAATAGAATTTTTAAATCCCTCACATATTATAATATCTACGTCAGGGAAAAAATTAAAAGCCAACCATAATGGTTCTTTAACATGCTCAGCTATATATAACATATAACCTTCTGGGGTAACTAATCCTATATGGGAAATACCATCTTTTGAATATAAATCAGTATCACTACCTGGTTTATGAGAAATTAATCCCGTATGATGACTAGATTTTAATACTCCAACCTTAAGTCCTCTACTTTTTAATTCTGAAGCTATAGCTCTAATTAAAGTTGTTTTTCCACTATTATGCCAACCTATAAAACTTATGATGGGGAACTTTTGCCTCATATTTCACCTTTAATGCTAATCTTTTATTCCGATTAGATTTTTATATATTTTATTTTAAAACTATAATAAAAACTTTAAACTTCAATAGTAATTACAGTTAAGTTTAAAACTAAAAAAGAGGTAATCAAAAAATGCACAGAACTAAAATTATAGCAACTCTTGGCCCCTCGGTTTCTACTCTTAGTAAAATGAAATCTATTATTAAAGCTGGATGCGATATTGCAAGGATAAATACAGCTCACGGAAGCCTTGAAGAACATAAAAACCTTATAAGCTTATTCAGGAAAGCAAGTAAAGAAGTTAATGAAGTAACAGGTATTCTTTTAGATATTAAAGGACCAGAAATTAGAACCGGAGATTTTGAACAAGAATATATAAATCTTAAAACCGGACAGATTCTTATATTAACACCCGAGCCAATACTTGGTAATTCAAAAAAAATCTATATAAATACAAATATTGCACCTTACATAAGGCCATTAGACATAATTCTTATAGATGATGGTAGAATAGAATTAAAAGTTATCAAGATAGAAGAAAAAGAAGTTGTTACAAAAGTGATCCGAGGTGGAAAAATAAAACCTAGAAGAGGAGTAAATATACCTGGCCGTACAATAGAAACTCCATACTTAACCCAAAGGGATAAAGAAGCAATAAAATTCGCTGTAGAAAATGAAATAGACTTCATTGCAGCATCTTTTACTCGTTCCTCTTCTGACATATATGAAATAAGACAAGAAATATTTAAACTTGGTGGCTGTATACCAATAATTGCCAAGATAGAAAATAAAAGTGGAATAAGAAGGATTAATAACATTCTTAAAGTAGCTGATGCTATTATGGTAGCTAGAGGAGATCTTGGAGTAGAATTAAGGGTTGAACAAGTACCTGCTGCCCAAAAGCATTTGTTAAAGCAAGCCCAAAAACATGCCAAACCAGCTATTATTGCCACTCAGATATTAGAAAGTATGGTGGAAAATCCAACTCCTACAAGAGCTGAGGTCTCTGATATTGCAAATGCTATATTAGATGGCGCAGATGCACTAATGCTTTCAGAAGAAACCGCCATGGGTAAACATCCAGTTGAAGCTGTTAAAATGCTTGAAAGAACGGCAAAAGCAGCAGAAGTAATGTTATTCAAGCACAAAAAGTTTTCAGAACTAACTGGTGGCATATCCCACAACGTCAGTAATGCTGCT
The DNA here is from genome assembly GCA_027066725.1 of Desulfobacterales bacterium. Taxonomy (GTDB): domain Bacteria; phylum Desulfobacterota; class Dissulfuribacteria; order Dissulfuribacterales; family JAMONC01; genus JAMONC01. The sequence continues at coordinate 7,282 of JAMONC010000171.1, read as the reverse complement.
ATGCTTCTTACAAAACAAGTTCATGCAAGGGCTATAGTATGTGTTACTCGATCCGGTAAAACTGCAAGGCTTATATCACGTCATAGGCCACAAGCTCCTATAATCGTTGCTACTTATTCAGAAAAAGTATTGCGTCAAACTACAATACTTTGGGGAACTACGGGTTTTGTAATAGAAAAAGGAGATACTACAGATGAAGTAATTGAAAAAACAATGAAAGAAGCACTAAGGCGTGGTCTTATACACAAAAAAGATGTATTAGTGGTTTCTGCGAGCGACCCATCTGGAATCCCTGGAACCACAAATGTAATACGTGTTCATATAATGGGAAGCATAATAGGTAGAGGAACTGCATTTGGCTCTGCTCATGTATGTGGTTTTGTAATATTAGACCCTAATTACAATAAGGATTCTAGCCAGAATACAATATTGGTAGTTGAAACTATGCCGGATCTAGAGACAATGCTTAAATTTGATGCAGTTATTATAGAAAGTAATTGTTATGATCCTGTTATAGTTAAAAAAGCGGAGAAAAAAGGAGTCGTAATAATGGCAGGTGTAAGAGGAATAATAAGCCAGGTAAAAGAAGGAGAAATCTTAAATGTAGACCCTGAAAGAGGTGTTATTTGGAGATGACAATAAAAAGATTAAAAGTTAATATCTTAAAAAAATTTAATTCAAAAATTTTACATAACAAGGTAGGCCTTTATGGATAAAGAAAAGCTTGAGAGGTTAAAAAAAATAATTATAGAAAAATCTTTTAAGTATTGTGAAGAACCTTGTTTTAAACTTACATCTGGTGCAATAAGTCAATATTATTTTGATTGTAAGAAGACCACCTTGGATCCCGAAGGGGCCTATTTAGTAGGGGAACTCCTTTATGAAATTGTAAAAGACTGGCCTATAAAAGGGGCAGGAGGTCTTACTCTTGGAGCAGATCCTATGGGTGCTGCTCTTATGCATACAGCATATAAATATGGGAAAAAGATATATCATTTTATAGTTCGTAAAGAAAAGAAAAAACATGGAACATCTAGATGGGTTGAAGGTGTGTGGGAAAAAGGAGATAATGTAGTTATTCTTGATGATGTTGTGACTACTGGTGGCTCTGTAATAAAAGCTATTGAAAGAGCTAGAGAAGACGGACTTAATATATATGGAGTAATTGTCTTGGTAGATAGAGAAGAATTTGAAGGGATGAAAAAAATAAAAGAGCTTGTTCCTCAAAAACCTGTCATAGCAATAGCTACAAGATCAGATATATTAAAACTTTATAACAAAAGTAAGTTAGTAGAACTTAAAACTATTAATGAATAACCTTACTTCCCCTGCTGTTTGCGCAGGGGAAGTAAAAAAAATTTTTTATTTAATAGAATATATCTTTAAATTATCAACTATTACTTCTCCATACCCTCCAAGACAGATAGATCCTGGCCTTTGTAAGGAAGGATCATTATCTTTAATTTCTATTGCAAGCCTATTGTTTCCATAAACTTGTATTAAGTTGTCTTTCACAACAAGTTTTAAACGGTACCATTTAGCATAAGGTAGATTTATTTGATTTTTTGCCAATTTTACTTGAGTAGAACCAGCAATTTTATACAATTCAAAAAAGCGGTTAGCTGCTATAGTTAACTTATAAGCAATTAAAGGATTTTGAACTGTTCTAAAATATATGTTAAGAGCATTGGTCTCTGTATTATAATCTAGAGTCAAAATAAAATTCTTTATGTTAATCTTATTATTACAAATTTTACCCCCTAATTTTAAAATCCTGCCGATCATATTATTACTTTCAACACCAGCCTCTATATGAGCTTTTACTCCTTGCCAAGGACCAAAAGGAACTGATTGTCCAATTCCATAATTGTTAAAAGTCTCTATAAATATAGGAGTTCCAAGCTCTATTTGATTATTAAAAAGCTGAGTATTAGATGTACTAATTGTAGTTACATATTGATTTTTAGAAGAAACTGGCTTCCCTTGGGCTGTATACCTATAATAGTTTTCTGGTACAAGCTCTGCAATTTTCTTAACTGCATTGTCTATCATTACTCTAATAGCTTTTTCCATAGGAGTATTTTTATACATCTCGAGTCCACCACCTAAAATTAACCTATTATGATAACCTCCTCCAAGACCACCCAATTTCCAACTACTTGCCTTTCCTTCAACTGTAGTCGTATTAATTATTCGTCCTGTTCTTACATCAATTAACCTAATATCCGCAGCAATATATGCCTCATTTTTACCAACCTTTAATCCTCCAACTAAAGGGACATTAAGTGGAATAGCTAATCCTCCTATACCGATTCCTTCTGCTTTTGGTTCAAAAGCAGTTATTGCTCCTACAACAAGTATATCTGCCCCCTCAAGTAACCCCCTTTGAGGAATATTTTGTCCTACAAGACCTGACTGGGCTAAATTTAATTCCCTTTGTATAGCACCTAAGCCTTCATTACTTCTTTCAACCACAATAAATTTACCTGTTTGAAAAAGAGCCGTTGTTAACATATCAGCGATACCACTTCCTATTTCCCAATTACACTTAGCTGCTTTACATTTAAAACTTGCTACTGCTATCCTTGCCTTAGGTCCTTTATATTTAATTACTTGATTAACATTAGGACCTTTACTTTCAACAGATGTAGAAATTGAGGTACATGATATAAGCAAAAAAGGTAATAATAAGATAAAAATAATAGTTCTAAATTTACTAAACCTCTCCATGCTCCCATCCCCTCCTATTTCTAAGATTTTATTGAGGTCTTACTTTAATTATAAGGATTATGATACAAAAGAAAAGCTTAAGATTAGGAAATATTATTAAGAAATTTTTATTTTTATCTACTACTTAGAAAACTTAATTTCTACTTCCCCCCCAATATAACGCACCTTTGATGCAGGTATTAAAAAACGCCTACTTAAAGTAGGAGCATTTCTATATATAAACCTAAAATAAAGTAAAAAAGGCCTTTTCCATCCCTGTTCTACAATAACAGGATCCCAGAGTCCAAATATAAATCTATATGGAGGAGTTAATAATTCTAATTCCTCTAATATCTTAGGCACATTTATCAAAAGACGCATATATCCTTTTTCAATTATTACCTGCCAAAGTTTTCCTTGTCCTTGAGCAAAGTTTGCAAGAATTTGTTTATTATAATTTATTCCCCAAGGAGCATCTGTGTTCTTTATAGTAACCAGAACTATCTGTTCCCTTAATACTTCCATTTCAAGTTGTTCTACTAAACTTGCAGGAATTACTCTTTCACTTCCACTCATATGAATATCTGTTCCTGGCAATACAGCAAGATTTGCTTCTTTAAGATTCTGTAAAAAGTTGGATTTGGTATCTTTTGGAATATTTTGATAGATTAATGCAGAACCTTTTTCCCAAGTAATCATAGTAGTTATTAAAAATATACTTATTATCATTGGGAACCAACCACCAGTTGGAATTTTCCCTAAGTTGGAGGAAAAAAATGCTGTATCAAAAATCATAAAAATTATAAGAAGAGGCACTACATACCAAAATTTTTTCTTATCATAATAATTTCTTAAATAGAATAATATCCCCATCATAACAGTAGTACCAATGAAGGCACCTGTTACAGCAAGTCCATAAGCATCACCTAGGGCAGAAGAACTTTTAAATATAAAAACTGTTGCAATGCAGGCTATAAACATCCCTTTATTTACAGCAGGTATGTATATCTGACCTCTAGTTTTAGGAGAAGTGTTTATAATCTGGACACGGGGAAACATCCTTAACTCCATTGCTTGCTTATAAGTAGAAAAACCCCCTGTAATCATTGCCTGACTCGCTATAATTGCAGCTAAAGTGGCAATTATTAAAAGAAATATATAAATTATATGTGGATATGGTAGGGCTAAGGCATAAAATGGATTTTTACAGTTCTTATGAGATAATAAATAAGCCCCTTGTCCAAAATAATTAAGTAAAAGGCAAATTGCTCCTACAAACCAAGCTAATCTAATACCAAATTTTCCATAATGTGCTTCATCAGCATAAAGTGCTTCCCCACCTGTGATACAAAGAACTACGTAACCTAAAATTGGAAATATAATACTAATTGGATGATCAAGTAAAAATTTAATGGCATAATATGGATTAATCGCCTTTAAAAGCCAAAGGGAAGATTTAAGACTTAAAAAGCCAAGTATTGCTATAGTTAAAAACCAAATAATTATTATTGGAGAAAAAAACTTTGCAACTTTTTCAGTACCATGTTTTTGTACCATAAAAAGAATAGTTAATATTATAACTGCAATTGGTATAACATATTGGGCTAAGTGTGGATATTGAACCTCTACTCCTTCTACCGCAGCTAAAACAGAAATGGATGGTGTAATTACTCCATCACTTAATAAAAGGGCACCACAAAGCATAGATAAAAAAGCAGCGATACTTAATAATATTAATATCTTATTACTTTTAATCTTTTCTAATAAAGTTTTTCCTGTATGTCTAATAAGACTTAGTAATGCAAAAGTACCCCCCTCTCCATTGTTGTCTAATTCTAGAGCCATCCATGCATATTTTGTTGATAAAAAAATAAATGACCAAAATATAAGAGATAGTACCCCCATAACATTTAAAACAGTTACAGGTAGAGTTTTAAATGTTAGAGAAAGTACATAAAGAGGAGAAGTTCCAATATCACCTAATACTCCTCCAATTGCTAGGTATGCAAGTGTAATATTAGTAATAATACTAAAATCTTTCTCTCCATTTCTGCCTTTCAAAATATCCTCCAACAGTTTTAAAATAAAAAATTAAATACCTTTATAACTAAACTACAAGTTAAAGAATTTATATTTTATACTTGTCGTTAAGATTAAAAAACATAAAAGCATTTTTAAAGAAAGAAAATTTAACCATGAAACAGCCAACTGTATTTGAGATTATAAATCTTACCCCTAAAAACAACTGTGAAAAATGTGGTTATAAGACATGCATGGCATTTGCCGTAGCTCTTCTTACAGGAAAAATAAAAGCGGAAAAATGTCCTTATATAAAACTAGAAGGATTAAAAAACTTGGGATTAAATTCAGCTACCAAACAAAAGCTATCTATTGATCCAGATACTGCACTTTTAAAAGAACTTAAAAGCAAAATATCAAATGTTAACCTAGAAAAAATAGCTAAGGATTTAGGTGCCAATATAATAAAAACTAAAGAAGGAGTAAATCTTAAACTACTTTATCTTGGAGAAAATATAATTATTTCTCATAATTCGATAACAAGGGAAGATCTTAAAGAGTTAGATCCCAGAGATCAAATACTTCTTTACAATTATGTATACTTTGGTGGTAAGGGTGAGTTATCTGGCCAGTGGGTAGGACTTGAATCATTTCCTAATTCTATATCAAAAGTAAATACATTGAAAAAATATACTGAAGATAAACTAGCACAATACTTTGGTGACAATATTGACGAATTATATAAAAAGGCTAAAAAATTGATGGCCCAAAAACTGAGGGTATGTCATGCTGATATTTGCCTAGAGATTCCTGCATTACCTAAGGTTCCTCTTCAAATTCATTTTTGGGGTAAAGATATAGAAGAAGGTTTTGATGCACAGGTAAAAATATTGTTTGATAGTCGAGCAATAAAATTTTTAGATATAGAATCTCTTGTTTTTACAGCAGAAAGAATGGCTGAAAAACTTATGGGATAAGAATATGAAGATATTACTTATTGAAGATGATACTAAAACTGCCTCATTTATTATAAAAGGATTTAAACAAGAAGGATTTTCTGTAGATCATGCACAGGATGGAGAACAAGGCTTCTTTTTTGCTACCTCACAGGAGTATGATGCTGCAATTATAGATATTATGTTACCTAAGTTAGACGGTTTAAATCTAATCCATAAGTTGCGCAATCAAAATATAAATCTTCCCATACTTATATTAAGTGCAAAAGGCTCTGTAGAAGATAGAATCAAGGGGCTACAAATAGGAGCAGATGATTATTTGGTAAAGCCTTTTGCATTTTCAGAATTACTTGCAAGGATATATGCCCTTGTTAGAAGAGCTAAATCTGTAGAGAATTTAACTGTCTTGCAAGAAGGAGATCTCATAATGGATCTTCTAAGAAAAAAGGTCTTTAGAGCAGGAAAGCAAATAGAACTTCAACCAAAAGAGTTTGCCCTCCTAGAATATCTTTTAAGAAATAAAGGAAGAGTAGTTTCAAAAACCATGATTATGGAACATGTTTGGGATTATAATTTTGACCCCCAAACCAATGTTGTTGAAGCAAGGATATGTAGACTTAGAGATAAAATTGACCGACCATTTGAAAAAAAATTAATTCATACTATAAAAGGACTAGGATATATTCTTGAAGATAAAAACTAAATTTTTTAAAACTTTAACATTTAGATTAACAATTTGGTATGTAATACTTTTTTCATTTTTTTCAGTGTTAGTATTTTCTATTGTTTATATTTCATTGGTAGAACATTTATCCGAACGTTTAGATACTGAATTATTAAATGAAGCAAGAGAGCTTAAATCCCTTTATGTTTCCCATGGGTTAGATGCATTAAAAGCAGAATTTAGCAGAGAAGCAAAATCCCAAGGGACTAATCGTATATTTTATAGATTAATATCTCCTGACCTAAAAATTATCCTGACTACCTATTCTCCTTATTGGTCTAAGTTACTTAAAGATAAACGGTTTCTTTTATTAGCAAAAGATAATACTCATATGTTTCATACATTAAAAATCCCAGGGCATCACTATTATGTGAGAATAATCTGTGAGCGTCTACCAAATGGCAATATATTACAAATTGGTATGACAATGAAAGATAATGAACGCTTAATGGAGAAATACAGAGAAACCTTTGCAACAGCTTTTGCAGTAATGCTTATATGCGGCACCTTAATAGGTTGGTTCATAGTTAAAGGTGCCATAAAAGGAGTCCAAAGAGTAACTAATATTGTTGCTACAATAAATGCATCTGATTTAAGTTCTAGGGTACCTCTTAAAAATGAAGGGCTTGAAATAGATGAATTAGCTAACTCCTTTAATAAAATGCTAGATAGAATAGAAAAACTAGTAACTGAGTTAAAAGAAGTAACAGATAATATTGCACACGACTTAAGAAGCCCAATAACCCGTATAAGAGGAATTGCTGAAACTACTATAACTGGAAATGAAAACATTAATAATTATAGAGAGATGACACTTCTAGTCATAGAGGAATGTGATAGATTAATAGAATTGATAAATAACATGTTAGACATA
>JAMONC010000170.1 GCA_027066725.1 Desulfobacterales bacterium | reverse complement strand
GTCTATATTGATCTTTGGGCCAAAATCTAGAGGAATCAGGTGTAAGACATTCATCTACTAATATAAGTTCATTATCAACAAGGCCAAACTCAAACTTAGTATCTGCAATTATGATACCTTGGTTAAGCGCATAATCAGAGGCTGTTTTATAAAGATTTAAACTTATATCCCTAACCTTTTCTGCTAATTCAGAACCAATAATATCCTTCATTTTATCAAAAGAGATGTTTTCATCATGCATTCCGGCTTCAGCCTTTGTAGAAGGAGTAAATATAGGCTCTGGTAGTTTATCTGATTCTTTAAGTCCAGGTGGAAGCTTTATCCCACATACAGTACCAGAGTTTTTATAGCTCTTCCAGCCAGAACCAGAGATATAACCTCTAACAATACACTCTACAGGCAATACCTTAGCCTTTTTTACAAGCATACTACGGTTAGCCAAGACATCCTTATATGCCTTACATTCATCTGGCATTTCGTCTACATCTGCTGTAATAAGGTGATTGGGACATATATCCTTTAAAAAATCAAACCAGAAGAGCGAAAGTTGTGTAAGTACTATACCCTTTTTAGGGATTGGTGTAGGAATAACCACATCAAAGGCAGATATACGATCTGTTGCAATTATTAACAAAGAATCTTCTAGTTCATATATATCTCTAACTTTGCCTCTATTTAATAACTTAAGCCCTTTTAAATCAGTAGAAACTACTATAGAATCATCTTGCTCAACCATCTCTTTTATCCCCTTGCTCTTTATCTTAAAAAGATATCAATAAAAAACTAAATTGCTCTTCTTGTCTTTTTCTTAAGTCTTGATGCCCTTTTTCTATAAATTTTATACATCTTAAGATCATTTGCCTCTTTTGCTTGCTGAGCCTTGGCTTTTAATTCTTTAATCTTAGCCTTTAACTCCCTCATAGAAGCCCCTTTCTTTTTCTTAGGCTCCTCTATACCCTTTGCCTTTCTAATTGCAGCCAAAAGCTCTTCTTTATTCATTGCATGAGCACCTTGAATCTCTTCTATATCTTTAGCAATTTCTCTTAGCTCTTTAGCAGTCATCTTCTCTAGTGGTTTTTCTTTTGCACCTTTTTCCTTTTTACCCATATCTTCCTCCTAATTAGATTATTTATACCCCGAAAAATTTAAAAAATAACCTAGCCAAAATCAATCTAATTGTAAATGTCTAAAAGGATTTTTTTAACTATAATAGTTATTATAAACTTATAAACAAAAACTTAAGGAGAATTTTATGAAAAAATTCTGTGGATTACTTTTACTGTCTTTTTTATTGCTAATACCTTCTATTTCAAAAGCAATTATTACACATAATATTTATTTAACCATACAACCTAAACAACATAAAATAATTGCTATTGATCATATAATTTTCCCCAAAAATATAAAAAAGAAAACCATAGAATTTGCACTATCTCCAAGCTTAACCCCTAAAACATTAAGCAAAAATGCTCAAGTAACACTTATATTCAAATCTAATGATAAAAATAGCATGGCTCC
>JAMONC010000169.1 GCA_027066725.1 Desulfobacterales bacterium | reverse complement strand
TCGGGGAATTATTCCCGAGAGGATTAAAAATAAATAAGTTAGTCATTGGCATACTAAAAACTAACTTTTTTGGCAGAGTCTGCCAAATATTTTATCTATTTTAATTTCTATGTAATTATGTAAATGTGTAATTTTACATAAAAATTATGTTATACTTTATTATATCAAAAATTATTGAAAGGAGTTATCATGGCATTGGCTATTAAAGATGATAAAGTTATTTATGTTGCACCACCTAAAAAATTGACTGCAAAAGAGAAAAAAATACTTGAAAATACTCCTGTTAATCATAAGCTTATCAAAAGAGCTACTTCACGTAAATATAACGTAGTATAAGTTTTCATTTGCTAGAACTTAAAAAGTATACTTCACGTAATGCATCATACCGTTTAGGTATAGATGTACTCTCATCTATTGAATTTAGTGAAGATTTGGAACAATCTCAAAGAGAAAAACACTTTATTGAAGACATATGCAAAAGAGTACAAAAGCCTAGTACCGTCCTATATCAATTGAAAAATAATGATGATACTCTTGGACTTATTGCACTTTCTGTAAGCTCTATCGGAGAATTCCCCTCACTTCAAATTGATTATTTATTTATAAATTGCTCTTATAGAGGTAAGACTTTAGCTATTCTTGATAATTTAAAAACATCAACCTATCTTATTGAGTTTGCAATTGAAGTAGCTAAAGAGATCCAAGAAATTGCAGGACTTCGATACTTAGTACTACTTCCAGATAATGATAAATTACAAAATGTTTATAAACATATGGGATTTAGTACTCTACCAAAACAAAATTGGCTTTATATAAAATTATGAAACAACTATTTGAATTTGAAAAAAATAAAACATTTTTTGGTCTTGATGTTCATCGTTCAGGTATCAAGCTAAGTTTAGAGGAAGTTTAGGGGTGAACGTAATCGTATCACTCCCTCTCTTCACAATAGCACTTACAGTAGATTGTGCCAATCTCAATACTTTTGCAATCATATGTTGAGAATATCCTTCTTTGTACACTTTTACTATGGTGGTATTTCGTGTTTTCATATCTTTTATGTTTCCAAATATTTCTACTAAGTCTTCTTCTTTTGGTGTATTGTTTAGGTTTGGAGCTTCTACTAAACTTGATGCTGTTTTTAGTTCTTGCAAGAGCTGTCTATCTACAGCTGATGTTAAAAATGCTTCTATCGCTTCTTTATCATCTTTATGGTTTTGTGCTGTCCATGCTTTTTGTAGGCACTCAGGTATATTTTTGTAGTCTAAAAAATAATGGTATGAGCTATAAGGGTACTCTGCTATATCTTTAACCATATTGGCTTTAAGTGGGTTCTGTTCTATGTAACACATGAGTGTATAGAGGTATGCCTCATCTGTTACATACCATGATTTAAATCTTCCTTGCCATAAGTGTCCTACACGTTTATTCTTTTTATTGAAGTAGATAGAGTAATTCATACCCAATTGTCTCATAAACTTAGAGAGGTTTGCTTCTTGTATTTCTAGTAGCAAATGGTAATGATTTGACATAAGACAATAGTTATGTATAGTAATCCCATAATTTTTAGCATAAAAGCACATAAGCTCTTCAAAGTATTCATAATCAGCAGGTTCTTCAAATATACGCATCTGTGCCACACCTCTATTGAGGACATGATACTTCCCTACTAGTTCTATACGTGGTCTTCTTGGCATAATTTTCTCCTCTAGTCACATTATATCAGAGGATTACTTACGATTACGTTCACCTGACCCCTATATTTCTATATTTTAGCCATCCTAGTACATCACATACTGTTTTACCATCCCAATAGTATTTTAACGCTCCATTATCATCAAAGGCATCACTTGTTACTACTTTCATTGTTGGCATTGAGGGGATTGTGCATTTAAATTCATCAATAGGTTCATTTGTTATAGGATGTAAATTTACATTGCATATTCCTCCACAATATTCTGTACCAAATAATCTAATAGAAATCAATACAAATCCACATATAAATAATATTTTATTCATAATAACTTACCTCTTACCTATTTCAAACATATACACTTTAGATCCTTGCCACTCTCTTTTGTGACGTGTACGAGGTATGATTAACCCTGGAGTTCCATCATATTTATATCCACCACTATATACACTACTATACTCTCCCCAAGGTGTAATAAAAACATAATTATCTTCAATATATTTATAAATTCTTATATCTCTACTAATCCAAGCTTGTGCTGAATCAAATAAATTTGGCATCTTAACATCCAATGCTTTAGGCATATTATCTATTACA
>JAMONC010000168.1 GCA_027066725.1 Desulfobacterales bacterium | reverse complement strand
ATATCTTTCTTTTATATGGTCAAATACAGCCCAGTCAGAATCAAAGTAAAATACCTTATTGTGACGGGCTTGAGGATCTAGGATAAACTCTAAGGTATTAGGTCCTAAAAATAGTCTTGTTCTAATCATAAAGACAGGTTCTTTTCTATCCTGTCTTTGTAATAAAACAAATGATCTAAAGTCCTGAGGATTTACATTATCTACTGGGCTTATTTGGTCAGTTTTACCCCATCTTACAATCTTTTTACCTATAAGTATATCCCAGGTAGGCTCAGTTAAACTTATATATGTATCCCATAAATCTATGTCTATATCACGTTGATGATTTTGAGAGTTAAATTCATCTATCCTATCAAACCTACCAGATGCTCTAAGAAATAAGATGTTTGATGTGCTAGTACCATTTATATTTGAGCTATAATCTGCTTTTAGCCAAATTATATTTCTAAAAGCCTTTGTATATTCATAGGAATTATCATCATTTAGGTCCAATGCTGAGGTATTATACCATCTACCTTTTACTTCTTTGCATTTTAACTTAGCTAAATTAAAACTATTTATTTTCCCCCCAATGTTATTTTCAATATCATTTATTTGTTTTAACCATCCTATTTGATAGGAATAACTAGTTGAAATCAAAGAAAAAAAGCTTACTAAAATTATTAGTAGGATAACGTTTTTTTTCATTTAAAATATCCCCATTCTATTTATTGAAAATATGGTTTTATCTAGCTCAATATTATATCGAATCTTATTAATAATTAGTTCAGTACTATGTTTTGCTACAAGATCTTTCATAACTCCATCATATATTGTCCAGATATTTTGAGTTTTTCCCCACTTTAGTGCTCTATAGGTCTTAATTAATTTCCCTTTTTTATCATAGTAATCGATTTTAACTGGCAAAAGATAAGGAGTTATCCATGAGATATATTTAGAATACTGTGAATATATACCAGGTTTTGGAATACTTTCTAGTTTCCAGCACTTATGTCCTTTATATTTACCAATACCTACGATCATATTAATATAATTATCAGGATAGTGTCTTTCTAAATCTTCATAAGTAAAGTCAGAGTTTACGAATCTATGAGTTTTTAACCTTCCAGATATCCTCCTTGCACGTCCAAGTGCAGGTAGGTAAAGGTGTTGGATTTCCTCTCCATTTCCTTCAGATTGATCTAAAAATGCCGTACCTGCAATATCTGCGGGACTGTAAAACCTTATTAAGGTAAATCGCTTCTTTCCTTCATCTAGGACCCACATTTTCATGGTTCTAACACGTCTAGTACCTTTGCTATCTATTAAGATCATTTGCATATCAGCACAGCTATCTTTCCCTACGTACCTGTTATATACTTTCCATGCAAGTTCATGTCCTAGCCTTAGAGCTTGTTTTTTAGATAGGGCATAGCTTAAACTTATTGTGATATTTAAAATAACTAATATCCAAATAAATATTAATTTATATAGCCTCATTTAGTAGCCTCCAATTTTTATAAAATTATCTCTAAAACTCTCAGTTTCAGCAAATACTATTCACAACTTTATTTAAAATTCAACAAAAATTTAAAGTCATTTGAAAAAATTACCTATATGAAAATTCGGCATCATTTTTGCTGTTATTATAAACAACAATTGATTTATTAGTAAGGTAAATGAGTTATAGAATTTATTTAGAATTGAGAAAGGAGTTAGCTATGCAAGCTTTAACAAATATCAATAATACAAATATATCAGAATGTAGGGAAAAGCGTACAATTTCTATTAAAGACAAAAGGATGTTAAGACTTAAGAGGACAAAACTTACGCAAACGCCTGCAGAGGGGAAATATTCTATAAAATTAGTAAAAAGCCCTGAGGGCTTAAGAGAAGCTTGCAAGCTAGTACATGATAGATATTTTGATATAGGACTTATTAATAAACAAAATAGTGGATTGTGGGTTACTCCTTATCAGATAAATCCTGATTCTAGAGCTGTTATTGCACTTATGCGTATTAGTAATAAGCCAATTGCTACTGCTACATTAGTACAAGATAGTCCAAACTTAGGTCTACCTAGTGATAAAATATATCCAGAGGAAATAAATAGATTAAGAGCTAAGAATAGAAAAATAGTAGAGATTACTTCTCTTGCTGCAAAACCATGCAAAGAAGCAGTAAATGCCTTTTTGCATGTCTTTAAATGGCTTGGAGTCTATGCAATTGTAAAGGGCTACGATGATATGGTTATATCTGTTCATCCTAAGCATGCTCCTTTCTATGAAGATATACTTTTGTTTGAGAGGATTGGAGGGTTAAAATATTATCCTGGATTAAAAGAGGCTCCTGCTTATTTAGAGTGGACTGATTTGCAGACATTACCAGAAAGGATGAAACAGGCTTATTCAGACCTTCCTGATTTTGCAAATCTTTATAAGTTTTTTGCAGGCAATGATATGGAATTTATAAAAAAGATGAAAGATATGATAGAAAAAGAAGATATGTGTCCACCAAAAGATAGTTGGGACCATGTAATGCATGTTAATGTAGCTATGGAACCAGACATGGTATAAAGCATATAGCGAAGGGAGGGTGGATTTATTATATAAAGCGGCATTTTGCCGCTTTATTTTTTTATAGGATTTAATAGCTGATCTAAGTAGACAATTTTTATAAATAAGTGACAATTTTTTTCAGTTATTTAACTTATGACTATTTAAAATTCTTACTTTAAGATTAAAAAATTTATGGCAAGCTATGAGGACTATGAAATCTTTTTTTTATTTTTATATGCGCCATTTCAATAAGTTGTTTTTCTGTTAAAAAGCCAGTATAGTGTCTTCCATCTAAAAAGATATATGTTGGAGTTCCAAAAATGCCTTTTGAATTTAGAAATTTTTTCGAATCATCTATAAATTTTTTCCCTTCTTTACATTGATTATTAGGAATATTTCCTGTCTCATAAGCTTTAAGTCCTTTATGTTCACATATTATTGAAACACATCTTTCATAGGCTCCAGGATGAAAGCTAAGAGGATAAAGTACATAATGTACTTTTATAATGCCTTTTTGTGCCATTTCTTTAACGACTTTTTCTGCCTTTCTACAATAAGGGCATATAGGATCGCTTACAAAATATATGGTGGTTCCTTTTTTACCTATTGTAAAAGCTATATATTTATTTAAGGTTTTAAAATCTTTTGGGGTTAGTCTATTTATATTACCAAGTTCTTTTTGGGTAACATTTTCTCCAGTAGTTATATCATATATTTTACCGGTAAGGAGATATTTGCCTTTTGAGTCTACGTAGATCATTCTTAATACAGGTCCAAGTTTTATCTCTACCGCACATATCCCCTTGATCTCACTAGGGACAATTTTTACTATTTTTAGATCTTTATGAAATGTTTTATTGATTAGTTCTTCTAACTCTTTTGCATCTGGACATGAAGAGGTAGCAAGGCAATTATAGGCATTTAATAAGATAAAAAGTATTAGAAAAATTGCTGTCTTAATAATTTCTTTTTTCATATTGCCTCACTACCTCCTCTTTTTATTTATTTTTTAGGATACCAAGGGCATGGTATCATGTTAAAGACTGCCATGCCACCATCCAATACTAAAGATTTATATCCTAGTGTATTTAAAAATAGCTGTACTTCATAGCTTCTTGTCCCGCTACTACATACAAGTATAAGGGTTCTATCCTTTGGAAGCTTATGATATTCGTTTCTTATCTTATCATAGCGTACGCATATCCATCTATCGCCAAATGCCTCCATGAATGGCTTTGCACTTTGTTCTTCTCTTACATCTAGAGCAATCCAGTCTTCATGAATAGAAGGATTTTCTATCCATTCAGAAAACTCTTGTGGGGTTATAAGCCTAAGCATACCATTTAATAAATTTTCTGCTACATTTGCTGCTACATTTAAACAGTCTACAGGTGTAGCAAAAGGTGGTGCATAGGCAAGTTCAACAGTACTTAGATCATCTATTGTAACTTTAAATTTAAGGGCTGTAGCTGCTGCATTTAGTCTTGCAAGAAGTGAGTCTCCCATAGGACCCACACCTTGAAATCCCAAAAATCTCCTTGTTCTTTTATCTACGATAATATTTACATAAAGAGGTGCATGATCTGGCATAAAATGTACTTTGTTTAAGGTCACAATCATTACACTTGTGGCATCAAAACCTTCTTTTTGAGCGAGCTCTACGCTAAGGCCTGTTGCTCCTACACTTATATCAAATACTTGAGTTATAAATGTTCCAACCACACCATCAAACACAGATGGAATCCCTGCAATGTTATTGGCAACAACTCGTCCTTGTCTATTTGCAAGAGATCCCATTGGTGCATAGGCCTTTTTACCTGTTATAAGG
>JAMONC010000167.1 GCA_027066725.1 Desulfobacterales bacterium | reverse complement strand
GATGTTTGCATACGTTGATTTACAACTATTGCTCCGATAGAAGAAACTGCAAGTCCAGCATCTTTTGCAAGCTCACCTCTAGGTCTTACCCCTGTTGCGAGTAATACAAGATCTGCATCAAATTCATGTTTATCAGTAATAACCTTTCTTACATAGCCGTTTTCATCACCTTCTATAGATTTAACAGTTTCACTTGTGTAAACTTTTATATTGTGATCCTCTAGTTTTTTCTGAATCATTAAAGAGATGGTATTATTTACTACATTAGGAAGGAGCTGGGGCATATATTCAACAATTTTTGTTTCTACTCCCCATAGATCTCCTATGGCATCAGCCATTTCAATCCCTATTGCACCGCCGCCAATTACTACTGCCTTTTCAACTTTACCTTGAGTTAGGCGTTTTCTTATCTCTATTGCTTTATGTAAATTACTTATTGTAAATACACCATCAAGATTTACTCCCTTTACTGGTATTACATTGGGTCTACTTCCTGTTGCAAGAACTAGTTTATCATATGGGAATTCCTCTTCTTTCCCTGTTTCAAGATTTTTGGCTATTACTATCTTTTTCTTACGATCTATTCCTATTGCCTTACGTTTTGTTTTTAATTCTACTCCTTTTGCATTTTTAAAGAAATTGACATCCCTTACCATGTGAAAGTTTGTGGAATAGAGTTCTGTGTCATCTGGTACATCTCCTGATACATAGTAAGGTATTCCGCATCCACCATAAGAGATGATGTCGTCTTGATCGATCATTGTAATCTGCGCATCTGGCATTAGCCGTTTTAGACGACAAGCTGTTTTAGGGCCTGCTGCAACCGCACCAATAATCACTACTCTCATTCCCATGGTTAACTCCTTTTGTTATTTTTTTGTGATCATAACTATCTGATAAGCTAAGTAATGTTCATAAAAAGTAAAGCCAAAGGAGCACATGGGAGTTTAAGAAATGGAGTTTCATTAAATACAGGGCTTGTGGCAGATATATTATTTACAAGAATGGATGTTAAATTAATTTTAATGGTTAAGGGTCTAATCTTACTAGAAATAATTATACGCTGTGGATAATATGCATTAGATGCGAAATATGCATAGTTTTGATAGTATACTTTTAATTGAGGAAGAGACAAATTCTTTATAGATATATCAAAGAGATCAATTTTTTCAGTTGCATATTTAAAATTTCCTATATCTACTTTAAGCCATGCATATATCTTGTTTGTATACAGTTTTTGTGGTTTTTTATTAATAAGAGAATAGGGATCTAGTACCCATTTCAGCTCTTGTCCTAATAAAAATGGATCAAGTCCAAGCATTATTGCAGCCTCACTATAGCTAGATGAAAAGACCTTAGCTTTTGAAGGGATATATAAATATATTGCTTGGACTCCTGCTAAAAAATCAAATATCTTTTGTCCAAAAAAACCCATTCCTATTATTCTTACGACTACTCTATTTTGAATTTTTGACCAATAAAGTCTACATCTTATCCACGGGAGTGTTTTTCCATTATAAGTTACTTGTACGAAAGCTGTTGCAGATATACTATTTATGAAACAACCCTTTTGTTTTAGTTTCTTTAAAAGCTTAGTTTTACTTAAAGATGCTGGAGTAATTTTTTCATGATAAGTGAGTCTCTTGGGACTGCAAGCATAAGCAAG
This sequence comes from Desulfobacterales bacterium, assembly GCA_027066725.1. Classification (GTDB taxonomy): domain Bacteria; phylum Desulfobacterota; class Dissulfuribacteria; order Dissulfuribacterales; family JAMONC01; genus JAMONC01. Next base: position 4,877 of record JAMONC010000167.1, on the reverse strand, counting down.
CAATACAATCAAAATAATTAAAAAAATTTTTTTATTTTTAATACTTGAAATATACATAATTAGCTTTTTTATTTCTAATTTAATTTTTTTTATTAGTCTAATGCATATTTTTGGCCTATTCTAGATAAATTTATATAAAAGGGGATTTTTAAATATATGGAAGATATAAACTTTGTATGGAAGCAGGTTAGAGTAGAACTTGATAAAGATTCTTATGATATATTAATAGGTCCTGGAGTCTTAACACATGTTAGTACAGATTTAAAAGATATATTTCCTGCCTCTTCTTATTTCATTATTTCTGATTCAAATGTCTCGGATATCCTTGGTGAGGATCTTTTAAATATATTGAAATCGGATGGATTAAATGCCCATCTTCTTAGTTTTCCTGCAGGTGAGGCCTCAAAAAATATGGATACCGTAGTATCACTTGCCCGTAATATGGTAAGAAAAGGTGCAGATAGAAAAAGTATGGTCCTTGCCCTTGGTGGGGGGGTTACAGGAGATATTGCAGCCTTTCTTGCATCTATATATATGAGAGGGATTAAGTGTATACAACTTCCTACAAGTCTTTTAGCACAGGTTGATTCCTCTGTAGGTGGGAAAACTGGAGTAGATATACCAGAAGGGAAAAACCTTCTTGGTACCTTTTTTCAACCTAAAAGGGTCTACTGTGATATTGGTACACTTACTAGTCTACCCCGAGATGAATTTATAAATGGTATGGCAGAGGTGGTCAAGTATGGAATGATTATGAGTAAAGAGCTTTTTAATATATTAGAGAAGAATTATTTGGAAATACTTAATCTTGAGCCGGATTTAATTTGTAAAATTGTTACAGAGTCTTGTTCTATTAAAGCCAAGGTAGTGTCTCAAGATGAAAGAGAAGGAGGACTTAGGAGAATCCTAAATTTTGGACATACAATAGGACATTCCATAGAAGCAGCTTCAGATTATGCAATTTCTCATGGTCGTGCAGTATCAATTGGTATGGTTGTGGTATCAAAGCTTGCCCTCATTAAAGGTATGTTTTCTGAACGTGAATTTAAAAGGCTTAAAACCTTGCTTAATAATTTAGGGCTTCCCACTTGTGTTCCAAGTGATTTGGATACAAGAACACTTATAGAACTACTTTATCATGATAAAAAAACTATAGCTGGAAGAATTAATTTTGTATTATGTTCAGAGATTGGTAGATGTTTTGTGACAGATGAAGTAGATGTAAAAGAAGTAGAGGAGGCAATAGATAGTTGTAGATAAGTTTATATTTATATATTTTTAAAACAACTTATATCAAGCTTACCAGTATTTGATATAGATATACATATTGTCCCATTTTTATCAGTTCTATATATACTAGCTCCTATTTTTTTATATTTATCTAAAATTTTTTGTGCTGGTAAATGAAGAGAATTTTTAAAGCCTACAGAAAATATAGCTATATGAGGCCTTATAGTTTTTAAGAATTGAGTAGAACTTGAGCTAAGACTTCCGTGATGTGGGACGACAACAACATCTACATTATAGGGTATTTTCTTTCTCTTTAAAAGAGAGAGTTCTCTTTTTTTGTTTATGTCAGCACAAAGAAGTATCTTTTTATCTTTGTACATTATTTCAGTAACTAAGCATCTTTCATTTTTACTTATTCCTTTTAAATTTTTATTTGTATACGGCAATATTTTTATAGTTGTTTTCTCTATATTTAAGTTTATATCTTTATATACATGAATTGTTTTTATCCCTTTTTTAGATATAAGATTTAAAGTTTGTTGCCAGCATAGACTTTTACTTTTTATTAAAGGGTAATATAGCTTTTTTATGTCAAAATTTTTTATTAATGCGCTTACTCCTCCTATATGATCTCTTTCTGGATGGGAACATATTAAAATATCAATCTTCTTGTATCCAATTTTTCTTAAAAAAGGTGCAATTACTGTATCTCCAGTATTAAATCCATCAGGGAAGGAAGGTCCTGCATCGATAACTATAATTTTATTTTGTTTGGGTATTTCAAGTACCTGACAAAGACCTTGTCCTACATCAAGGATATAAAATTTTATACCATTGAATTTATGAAGTTTAGGTATAAAAATCGTAAGAATACAAAATATAGTACCTAAAAGTAATATGAGCTTTTTCCATTTAATTTTATATATCCAAAGTAATAATATAGAAGTCAAAATAGTGTAGTATATAGCTATGTTAAAAATACTTGGGGGGATTACCCAAATAGCACAGTTAATTTTTTGGGTAATTAAGTGCATTATATTTACTTGAAAATCAATAATATGTGATAATTCCCTCCATAAATAGAGAGCTAAATTATGAGATATAAGAAGTATAAAAATAGATAAAATAAGACCAGGTAATATCATAAGACTAAAAATAGGTACAAATATTATATTTCCTAAAATACTTACAATACTTATTTTATTAAAATAAAAAGCTATAAGGGGCAATGTAGCTATAAAAGCAACAATATTAGCTAATAAAAATTCAAAAAATATTTTATAAAATTTGTTTTTTATATTTATATCTTTAACGATTATCTTCCAAACTAATACTAAAAACAAAACTGCAATAAATGATAATTGAAAAGATATAGAAAATATACTGAGTGGATTTAATAATAATATTACCCAAGCAGCTATTGCTAGAGTATTCAAACTATTATCATTCGACATATCTAATAAATAAGCAATACTAAAAACTAATATCATTATAAATGCTCTTGATGCAGAAGGAGAGAATCCTGTTAAAGCACAATATAGAAAGAGAAATATTAAGGTAGTTATACATGTAACCTTTCTTATATTCATATAGTAAGACGCACTGGGTATAAATAGTAACACTAAATACAAGATCGAGGCAAAGAAGAACCCAATTAATGCCATATGAAGTCCTGAGATGGCAAGGAGATGTCCTATCCCAAGTTCTGAGAATACTTCTCTAACTGTGTCAGGAATAGAATCTTTAATTCCAAGTAATAGAGCTGAGGCTAAAGGAAATGATTCATATGAAAATCCTTTTTTTATTCTATTTAGTAGTTTAAAACGTAGGTATTCTAATGTAATAGGCCATATTCTTGGATCTATAGTTTTAAGTAGGGTAGGGTGCAACCTTCCTAGAATTGTTATATTAATTGGGTTATTACAATAAGCACTTATTTTTATATCTTTTTGTTGCCACCACAGAATTCTATTAAATGCAGCAGGAGTGTTATAATTTTTTATGGTTTTTAATTTAGTTTTAAATCTTATAATATCTCCTGGTAACAATTGATCTAAATAAGCCTTTTTTACAGTTAAGGAGATAAGCTGACAATGATTTAATCTTTTTTGATCTGGATACAATATCTTTGTTACAATAATTTTATATCTTATGCTTCTATTTTTAAGGAGAATAGGACAAGATGTAATGATACCTTCTAGAGTTACATATGTATTTTTATCTGAATAAGGTATTAAGTTAAAAGAATATGAGTTAATATTATAATATTTTACACTAAGGCATAATATACCTAATGAAAAAAATATGAGATAAGAACTTACAATAATTAGTATATCTCTTACTTTTGGCTTTAACTCTTTTAGTATATTTATACTAACTAATATAACAACAGAGATGGTAAAAATTATTAAAGAACTTCTTAAAGAAATGCTATTATATCTAAAAGAGATTATGCCACAAATAAATGCAAAGAGAAATATTATTAATGGAGTAATTCTAATCGTCTTCTATGACTCCAATAACCTTTATAAACTCAATTGGCTCAGAACTATTAATTGTGCTTTTTATTCTTTTTTGTGATTCAAATATCTCTTCTTTATTTTCTCTACCAAGAGCTTTTTCTAATTCATCAATCCTTTTGTTTAACTCTTCAATCTTTGCACAAAGCCTTAAGATGATATCTATTCCTGCTAAATTTACACCTAAGTCTTCCTTTAAACGTTTTATTTTTAAAAGTCTATCAATTGTCTGTTGATCAAATAAGGGTCCATTTTCCTCTTTACAAGGACTTATAAGCCCTTCTTCTAAGCACTCTAAAATTATATCGGAACTTAACCCTACCTTATTAGAAATCACTTTTATGTTGAAATAAACTTCAGACACCTTTCCCTCCTGTTTTTAGGTTAGCCTTTATTATTATATTAATATTACCTTTTTCAAAATTCAGTAGTTTTTCTTTTATTCTTAGACCTGAAGAGAATCCAGTCAATTGCCCATTTTTACCAATAACCCTATGACAAGGGATTATAAGAGGGATGGGATTTTTTTTCATAGCTTGTCCTATTGCTCTTGGAGAGGTTTTTAAGATATCTGCGAGCTCTTTGTAACTAATTGTTTTAGAAAAAGGTATATTAAGGGTTTCTTGATATACTTTTTTCATAAATGGAGTGATGCAAATAGAAAATGGTAACAATAAATTAGAAGTCTTTTTGCTAAAAAAATTGGAGACCTCTTTTATACTTATTTCATGAGCATATAATTTGCTATCATTTAAACAAGAAGTCTCCTTTAGCCTTATATTTGTTACATAACCATTTTCCCAGGATATTGTTAGTAAAATCTTCGTCTCATCTAATAGTATAAGAAGATTATCTATATCTTTTTTAACAAGAGGATATTTTTGGATTGAGTTAAATACTGTTTTTATCATCAAAAGCTATGTTCAAAGCCTTTATATGATATTTTTTGCCATCTATTTTGTTTATTGATCCATATACCATTTCCATAGTCAATTTTACCAATAGGGGAAAGAGGTCTTTTTAATATCTTTGATAATTTAGGTGTAATATTTTTAGCTGAGTTAGGGTCTACTATCCAAAGAAGTTGATAGTCTTCCCCACCTTTTATTGCCAAGTCATAAGGTGATA
>JAMONC010000166.1 GCA_027066725.1 Desulfobacterales bacterium | reverse complement strand
AGATGTAGATGATTATAAAAATAGTCTATTAGAAAAAGATGAAATAGAGAGATTAGAAACAGATATTAAGGAGTTTAAAGATAAGCTTTTTGAAGCACAAAATAGACTAAAAAGGGCAGAAGATGAAGTAAAAAACCTTAAAATGCCAGACATAGAGCCTATTAAATCTGAATATAACAAAATAAAAGAACAACATGAAGAAAAACTCTATAGCCTTGCTCAGTTAAATGAGAAGCTTAAACAGCTAGAGAAGGCTAAGGTCGAGATAGATGAACTTAGTAAGTCATTAAAAGAAAAAGAGAAATACTACAGTATAATTGCAAGGCTTTCAGAGGTGGCATCTGGTTCAAATCCTTATAATATCAGCTTTGAAAGGTTTGTCTTAGCAAGTCTTTTAGATGAGGTACTTATTGCTGCCTCTAGGCGGCTTAGAATCATGAGTAAGGGTCGTTTTGATCTACAAAGACTTAGAGACATAAGGGATAAGAGAAAGGCTTCAGGGTTAGATATTGGGGTTTATGATTCATATACAGGGACTCTAAGGCCAGTAAATACCCTCTCTGGTGGAGAGAGTTTTTTGGCGTCTCTTTCATTAGCATTGGGGTTAAGTGATGTTGTTCAGTCCTATGCTGGTGGAATAAGGCTTGATACTATATTTATTGATGAAGGCTTTGGAAGCCTTGATCCAGAGTCTTTAGACCTTGCCCTTCGTAGCTTAATGGACCTTCAAGAGGAAGGAAGACTTGTAGGTATAATATCTCATATTCCAGAATTAAAAGAGAGAATAGATGTTAGGTTAGAGGTTTTACCTAGTAAGCAAGGAAGTATTGCTAAATTCATTAGTTAGAGAACTTAAAAAATTTATATTCCTATAATAGTTACAGCTATCTTTCTTGTTTTTGCCCTTACATCATGATTTATTGTTACAATTTGTTGCCATGTTCCAAGTATTACCCTTCCATCTTTTATACTAAAAGATTCACTTGGTCCTAAAATAGCAGCTTGAACATGACTGTGCCCATTTCCATCATGCCATGCAAGTTCATGCATATATTCTTCATCTGGAGGAGCTAGCCTATTTATAGCCCTTTTTAGATCTTCGACAACTCCTGGTTCATATTCAATTGTAGTAATCGAACCAGTTGAGCCTATAACACTTATAGTTATAATACCTTCGCTAATACCAGAATCTTTTACTATTTCATTTATAAGTGGTGTAATATCTTTTATATCAATACCTATTCCTACATCTACTTTTAGTTCATAAGTTTTAACTTTCATAAATAATACCTTGTATTATGACTTAATATGTTCTTTTAGTTTATCAAGGACAAAAGAAGGCAAGGCAGATATCTTGCCTTGCCTATTTATTGATGCATGTCTTGTGTAACCAGTAGCAAGTAATTGTCCATTTTTTAAGTTTCGTATTTCATGTGCAAAACTTATAGATACTTTACTTAACTTTACAATACTTGTTGATATCTCTAACAGATCATCATATCTCGCAGATGCCTTATATCTACAATAACTTTCTGTTACAGGAAGAAGTATTCCGCCATTTTCTATTTCTTTATATGAGATACCTGTTAATTCACGTAAGAATTCTGTTCTACCTATCTCAAAAAATCTAAAGTAATTTCCATAATAAACTACACCTGCAGCATCAGTGTCAGCGTATATGACTCTATAGTTATATTTAAGTATTGGAGGACTAAGTCTTATATCATTCATTTATCGCCTTCTTCTATCCATATCAATCTCTTTAGGTTCTCTACCAATAAGCATAGAAAGAAGTCTGTAGCCCTGTTCTACTACTAGATCAGATTTCTCTGCAGCTTTTTCATTATATGCAGCTTCCTCATTTTCTTTCACATCTGTACTATCATATATAATAAATGGAACAAGCCCTGGGGCATGGGTCTTAAGGACAATGGGTGTAAAGTGATCAGTTACAATCAGCATTCTAAATGGGTATCCAAGATCTTTAAGTCCATCAAGGATTGGGGCAACTACTTCTTTATCAAAGTTTTCTATAGCTTTTATCTTTTCCTTTATATCTCCAGCATGTCCTGCCTCATCCGGAGCCTCTACATGTAAAAAGACAAGGTCTTTGTCTTTTAGTACATCAAGAGCTGCTTGAGCTTTACCTCTATAATTTGTATCAAGGTAGCCTGTTGCTCCAGGAACATCAACTATCTCCATACCTGCCCAAACGCCGAGTCCTTTTATAAGATCAACTGCTGCAACTACAGCACCTTCTATATCATATAGTTCTTTTAAAGTAGGGATTCTTGGCCTTCTC
>JAMONC010000165.1 GCA_027066725.1 Desulfobacterales bacterium | reverse complement strand
ATCGTCAATTTGATTTTTTAAAAAATTTTTATGTATTTTAAAATTTTTTTATTTTTTCATATCATGAATGTATCTTATCCTTTCTAAAACAGGAGGATGAGAATAATTTAAAAATACATCCAAAGGATGTGGTGTAAGATTAGACATATTATTTACACTTAGTTTTTTAAGAGCATTTATAAGATCTTCTGGTCTATTTGTACTTAATACAGCAAATCTATCTGCTTCATATTCATGTCTTCTTGATATGTAATTAAATATTATGGATAAGATATTTGATATTGGATTATATAAAAATGCAAAGAATACAAGGGATGCATATATAGATAAATGTTTCATTTTAAATGCTTCAAAAAGTAAATGATTATTTATAAAAATGGATAATAAATAAAATATTATTCCCATCTGGATGATGGATATCGCCATTGATTTTATTATATGTTTTAATTTAAAATGTCCTGTTTCATGAGCAAGTACTGCTACTATCTCATTTGGGGTTAATTTTTCTACTAATGTATCGAAAAATACTATACGTCTAAAACGTCCAAAACCAGTAAAAAAGGCATTTAGCTTTGTGGATCTCTTAGAGCTATCCATAGTATATATCCCTTTTATAGGGAACTTTTGCCTTTTAACATAGTTCATTATCTTGTCTTTTAATTCACCATCTGCTAGGGGGGTAAATTTATTAAAAATAGGAAGGATTACAACCGGAGCTAAGAATTGAATAATTATTGTTACTATTGTCACAGTTATCCAGCAATATATCCATGCATAATTGCCTGCCCAATTAAAGAACCATAGGATTGCATAGATAATTGGTCCACCTATTAAAACAGAAAGTAAAAGACTTTTAACTGTATCTAATATGAAGGTCTTTAAAGTTGTTTTATTAAAACCAAAACGTTCTTCAATTACAAAGGTTGAATATAAAGAAAAAGGGATTTCTAATAACATTATTAGTAAAAATAAGGTGCCAATAAATATTAGCCCTGTAATAATTTCTGAAAAGCCAAAACTTCTCGCCCATAAATCAAGTTTATTAAAACCTCCAAATATAATAAAGGCAATGGTTATAATAGTAACTATACTACTTTTAACTATTGAAAATTTTGTAACTACCTTTGTATATTCCTGTGATTTAGCATATTTTTTTTGATCAAAAATATCTTTAAATTCTCTAGGTAATTGAGGCTCTAGTGATTTTACAGTTAAAATAGATACTAATATATCTAATCCATAATCTAATAATATTGCTGCTATTATAAACACAAAATAAGGGTTCATATCTCTTTATCCCTCAATTCATTTCTTTATCTTTCAGATTTAAAATGGCTAACAAATAAGATATATAAGACTTAAATAGAGAAAATGGAAGATCTTATAGAAGGGAAGGAGGAAATAACCTCCTTCCATTTAAAGGTATATCTTTAGACTATATAGTTCCACTTTTTACAACAGGACAGGTCATTGTATGTCTTATGGCTTCAATTTTTTGTAATTTTGTCATAACAGTTTCTGCAAGACTTTCATGGTCTTGTGTTTCAATCTGGGCAATTATATCATAAGGACCCATTATTACATCTAGGTGCTTTACCTCTGGCATTTTTGATAGGGATTCTATAACTTCATCTGTTTTTCCAATATTGGTGTTTATTAAGATATAGGCCTTAAGAGACATCTTCCTCCTCCTTTTTTGTTTTGAGGTTTTTACTTTGGTTTTGCTGCCTTTTATATCTAAAGATATCAAGTCCTATTCTCATTCCTGCAAAGCCAGTTAGAAAGGCTATTACAGGAATCCATGGGAAACTAATTTTATGTGATTCTTCTGTGTGAGTTTGTTTTTGTTTTGTATAAGTCATTTTATTTTCTCTTTTTTATATTTCAGTAATTGACAATTTCTCTTCTTTCTTCTATCCATACCTAATTATGGGTAATTATACAAGCAAAGTTTTAACAGCAGCGGAATTTATTCGTTCCAAGGTTGATTTTGTTCCTAGGGCAGGGATTATCTTAGGCACAGGTCTTGGGGCATTAGCAAAAAGGCTTGAGCAGAGAAGTGTTTTCCCTTATGAAGAAATACCGGGATTCTTACGCTCTACTTCTCCATCTCATGAGGGATGTTTAAATACAGGTTATTTATCAGGGAAACCAGTGTTTATATTTCAGGGGCGATTTCATTATTATGAGGGCTATAGTGCAAAAGAGGTTGCTTTCCCTGTAAGGGTACTTAAGGAATGTGGTGCTCAGGTATTAATCACTTCAAATGCATCAGGAGGTCTTAATCTTTCTTTTTCTCCTGGGGAC
>JAMONC010000164.1 GCA_027066725.1 Desulfobacterales bacterium | reverse complement strand
CTTACAATGATTTCTTTTAGTTTATTTTTCAGGGTTTCTAAATTATTCAAGGTTGTTATCCTCCTGTTTTTTTAATATTTTTAATTTTTGTTTTATTGCTTCCAAAAATCGTAGAAATTATACCATTGATATGGATAAATTTTTAAATATTCTTCTAGAGCATCTATAAATTTTTGAGCATATTTTTGCATTTCTTGTTCTTTTTTACTTCTATTTTTACATATTGGATAAAATACATCCCATATTTTTACTAAATAATTAGTTTTTCCTGTTTTAGCAGTTAAAAGTACAACTACTGGGGTAGCTGTAATAGCAGCTAACATGTAAGCTCCTATAGGTATTCTTGTTTCGTATCCTAGAAATTTTACTCTCGCATATGGCCCATGCACATATCTATCTGCCATGATAGTAACTATTTCACCCTTAGAAAGTGCTGCAGAAGCTTCTATAAGCCCTCCCATAAAGCCATCGTTTCTAATTATATGGAAAGGACATGGTTGATTTCTAAGATCAAAATAATGCTTAGCCGCATTTTCTTCTTCATAATGCATTAGTACATTTACTGGAACGTTAAGATCAGGTAGGTTTGAAAAAGCTACTTGCCATATACCAACATGTGCAGTTAAAAGAATAAGTCCTTTTCCTTTGGCAATGAGTTTTTTTAATGTTTTAAGTCCTTCTAGTTTGCCTTCAAATTTTGCTTTAGGATTTAGTCCTAACCAAGCTCTATCTACTAATACTTGAGAAAAACTATGTACTAATTTAAATGTATCAAGCCAATAACAACGCTTATTAGGAAAACGTTTTTTTAAGTAGATTTGGGTTATCTTGTGTATACGCTTACTAAATATCACATAAGAACCTACTACGGGCCATAAGAGTATATATGCCCCTTTATGACCAAAGAATTTCATGGTCACATAAAATATCCAATGGCCTAGGGCATGTAGGCGTTGTTTAATAGTTTTTCTCTTTCGTTTTATTTTTAGGTTTTTATAGTTAGTTGTTGTTTTTTCTTTGTTCGTATCCATTTTATACTGAAATATGTAATACTAGCTCCTATAATTCCTAATATAGGACCTACCACTAATGAGCCTAAAAACCATTCCCATATTCTTTGAGGTGCTTGTACTATAGCTGTATTCCATGTCAAATTAATTAAAAATTTTTTAAATCTTATAAAATGTCCTACTTCTATACACAGTATAGGTACTATAGGAGGACTACAAAATTGACTTGCAGCTACTGCAGCAATCTTATTTAAATGTAATTTGTGCGTAACATATATTATTGCAATTGTATGACATGCAATAAGTGGTAACGCCCCCATAAAAAAGCCTATCCAAACAGCGACAGATAATAAAAATGGAGAAGCATGTTCTTTACATAGTCTATTTAATAGTTTTATTGGATGCCAAATGCTGATTTTATCTAATTTATTTTTTTTCTTTTGGATTAATTTCTTATAAGGCCATGGAGCTAATGCTCTTAATATAAGATATGTGTGTAATAAAGTTATTCTTAGGTTATCTTTAATTTTGTTAAAATGGGATATCCTTTCGTTTTTAGGAGGATAATAAACTTCTATTGGAACTCCTATTATATCTAATCCCGCCCATACAGATTTTGTAATGACCTCTATTTCGAATTCATATCTTGGGCTTAAAAAACGTAATTCTTTAAATATAAATACAGGATATAGTCTAAATCCTGATTGGGTGTCTATTGCTTCTAGTCCACATTCTAATCTTATCCAGAAATTAGAGATGCTTCTTCCAATAATACTAGATGTTGGTACAATTTCTGGATCTAAAATTCTATTCCCAACTACGATACACGGCCAATTATTGCTAGCTATTTCTATAAATATTTTGGTATAAGAGGGGTCCATTTGGCCATCTGCATCTATAGTAACTATAGCATCAAAGCCTTTTTGTCCTGCCCAATTAGCAGCAGTCAAAATAGCAGCTCCTTTTCCTTTGTTTTTTTTATGTCTTAGGTAGTAACATTTTAAGTCTTTAATTTGTTCATATGGATTATCAGTACTTCCATCATCTACTATCAATACTTCTAAGCCTTGCTCAATAGATTTTAATACAACATTCCTAAGTGTATTCGCATGGTTATAGACACATATTACTATCAGGGTTTTTATAGCTTTTTTATTGTCCTCTTTTTTTTCGTTCATGGTTTTATTTGTGCTATTTTTTTCTTCTTCTTACTAATACATCCCACATAGGTCCAATGTATCCTTTTTGGTGTAAAAATTTTATTCTATCTAACATCTCTGAGCATGGATATATACGATCAAAACGACCAAACCATGCATTTCGTAAACTTTTATCTAGAAACTCCTTGTTTATATAAGGAGAAAAATAAAAAATAGGAGGTAATAAATTAGTTTTTTGTTCTATGACCCCTTCTCTTAATGCAATTTCATATATTTTTGTTTTAGGGAATATCCTAATTCCACAATAGGCAAATACAACAGAATTTTTCAATTTTTCTATATTCTTAATTCCTTTTTTTACAGTGTCTTGTGTTTCATTCGGCCCTCCAAATATAATAAAATGAGCACAAGGGATCTCAAGCTCTGCTGCTATGTCATTAAATTTAAATACATCTGACATTGAAAAACTTTTATTTAATCCTTCTAAAGTTTCATCAGTGGAAGCATCTGTACCTACTTCCATTGCAGCAAGTCCCGCCTTTTTTAAAATTTTTAGTTCATTTTTTCCTATTCCTTTAGGCCTAAAAAATGCACACCATGGAGTATTAATTCCTTTTTTGATTAAGATTTCAGCAATTTCTAAGTATTTATTATGGGGATCATTGAAAGTAGAATCAGTAAAAAATATATATTTTGCACCTAACTTTTTAGTAATAATTTCTGCGAGTTCTCCCACTTCTTCAGGGTCTCTATAGCGGTATTGTTTGCCTTCTAAAAGAGGATAAGAACAATAAGCACACTTAAAAGAACACCCCCTTTTAGTTTGAATATTTAACATGCCACCATGTCTTATATAATATTTTGCTATTTCAGGATCA
>JAMONC010000163.1 GCA_027066725.1 Desulfobacterales bacterium | reverse complement strand
AAAAAACAGGTTTCCATATTTGTATTTCAGGTTTACCATATAGAAGTCGTTCAGAAGTATATTCTTTTCTTTCAATTAAAGAGGCAAGTTTAGGTAGTAAAATTTCACCCTCCCCAATAATTCCAAAATCAGGATTTATATAAGAAAACATTTCTTTTGGGAAAATAGAAAAGGCAGGGCCTCCTATTACTATAGGGCTTTTAGAATATTTTCTTATAAATTCGACTGTCTTTTTGGTGCTAGACACAAAAGATGCAGGATCAGAAGAATCTACAGTATCAAGATTTCTTATAGATATGGCAATTAGTTGAGGATTAAATTCTTTAATTACTTGGGATAAATTACTGTTTCCTCCTTGACTAAGTAAATCAAAACATTTACATAGATGTCCTTCAGATTTTAAGGCACCTGCAAGATGGGCAATTCCAAGAGGGAATACAGGATAAGGGATCTTAGCTAAATTAGTTGAAACTAATAGACACCTTATTCCCATATTCCTCTTTTTGAGTTTTATTTTGATTTTGTGCTAGATGTGTCCATCTTCTTCTTGGAGTTAATCTAGCAGGCTTATAGGTACCATCTTGTATCTCTTTTTGTACAACTTTAAAAAATAGTCTGGCCATTTTTAGTTCTTGAGGCTCATCTTTATAAAATGTTCGCCATGCATATATATACATTTCTTTTAATTTTTCAGGACTCATACGTTTAGGAATAAAGCATACTTCTGCAGTTGTGTATTTAGACCAATCTTTGTGTAATATTCTTCCTTCACGTTCGTATTTAGCTGTTATGGGAGTATGAGGAAATGGTGTTAAAATTGTAAATTCTGCCATGTCTACATCTATTTCTAAAAGAAAATCTACAAGTCTTTTTATATAGTCTTCGTCTTGGTTGTCTGTCCCCAATAGCACGGCTGCTTCTACTCCTATCCCATGATCTTTTAAACGTTTTATTCTATCCCTGATTACTTCAGAAGTATCAATTACTGCTTGATATACATACCAACACCCTGCCTCAGCTGCCTTGGATATTACCTCTTCATCATCTAACATAGGATGAGATATCCATTTCTTTTTTAATGGTTTTATAGCTTCAAATAATTCTAAAAGCCATTTTTTGTCTTGGGCAAGGGAGTTATCTACTATAAAAAGCCGATTATTATCTATTTGAGCCATTTCTTCTACTACTTTATCTAATGGGCGTGGACGAAAGACTCTTCCTCCTAAATAAGCAGTACAGCACGGGAAACAATTAAATTTACAGCCTCTTGAGGCATGAACAAGATCAACCATGCGAATTCCTCTATAAGTATAAAGTTCCTTTTTAAGGATATCTCGTCTAGCAGGTCCTATGCTTTCAATAGGGGGGTGATTTCTAAAATAATCGTAGATTGGTTTTAATTTCCCTGCCTCCCAATCCCTTAATGTTCTTTCAAATCTCCCATCCTCTGCTTCTCCTAAAAAGACGCTATCTACAAATGTGGAGACTTCTTTAGCATGTAGCATTGTTGCAATTCCACCAGAGATTACTTTTATACCTTTTTTTCTAAAGTGTTTTGCTATTTCTTTACCTCTAGGTATTTGGCATGTAAGCATCATAGAGAGGGCAACCACATCTACATCAATATTTTCAGGAATAGGTTCAACATTTTCATCAATGAAGATTATTTCATAATCTTCAGGTATTGTAGCTGCAAGACATACAGGACCATGAGGAGGAAGATGAAATTCTGTCTGTTCCGGAAGTTTTGGCCATTTTGGATATATTAGTCCTATCTTTGGCATATTACACCACCCATGTAAAAAGTGCTTGATCAAAGTTTTTGTTTATTTTTAGTTTTTCTTGTGCTTCTTGACTTAAAAAGTCAATTACACACACAATGAAAGAATTAGTTAATTTTTGAGATCTTAACCAAATATCGGCTTTTTTTATTATAGATTTTAGCATGTCTTCTTTTGATGTATTAGAATCATAAATACTTGCATACACGCTTCCTTTAAGATTAAAGAAAACAGCAGCCTCTGATAGTGATATATTAGGTAACGTATATCCAAATAAAATGGGACTAGCTTCTATCGTATTAGAAAAGAGAGTATTTACATATTTAATATCAGTGCTAATAGAACCATATGTTGTAGCCGATAGTAACCCCACTTCTTGTTTTAATTCATGTTTAGCTATAGTTAATATTTTTGCACAACCAAGTAATATAAATTTACTTAATTTATCCATACGTCCCCATCTTTTGGGTTTTGTGGGTAAAAAGGTCTCAGAGAGTTCTCTAATAGTTGATTCTGTTAAGTCAATTTTAACTATTGGTTTAGTATGAAACTTGTTCATATTTTTTATTAATTTGTGTTTTAATTGCCTGAAGCATTTGAGGAATAAGCTTTTTTAAAGATTTATCTATTATAGAAGAAAAATCATATGCTATTATGTGTTTTCCTTTTCTTCCTTTTGCAAGATCATATACTGAGTGATATTTATCTATAACTTCTCCTGAGATAATACCGTGCCAAAATATTTTGTTATTTTGTAAATTTCTTAGTCTAAGTTCTACCACAAGGCTGATATCATATGATACATAAGGTAACCCAAAAATTCTTGTTAGCCATGCATACATACTTGAGCCATAGTAATACCCTGTTTCTTTTATTAAGCTTTTTTTAAGTATGCCTTCAAGTCTAAAATCTACTTTTTGATATGGATCTTGAGGTAAAAACACAATGTCTTTAAAGCTATTTGTTTGTTTAAGATCGTAGTATATTGCTCTAGCTATACTAAAATCAAAAGGCTTAGAGTTAAAAGGAGAAAATCCTGTATATAATTCTGGAATATCAGTATCTATTTCTACCCACAATACCCCAGGAATAAATCCTAACCATTTTTTATTGTCACTTCCTCTTAATTGAGGTCTAAGGTCAACAAATTTGTCTACTCCTAACTTAACAGGTAAAGAAGTTGAAGCATTGTAAATTGTAGTACCTTTAGGTTCGTTTAATGAAAAGTCTAGACTTGAAGCACAACATCCATAACAG
>JAMONC010000162.1 GCA_027066725.1 Desulfobacterales bacterium | reverse complement strand
TCTGCGCTCTGCATTAGTAAAAGTACCCTCTTTTTCAAATACACAACAAGCAGGTAAAACCACATGGGCCTCTTTTGCAGTCTCTGTCATAAAAATATCTTGTACCACCACAAGTTCCATATTTTCAAAGGCACGCTTTATCCTGTTTATATCACCATGAGTCTTTAATGGATCATATCCAATACAATACATTCCCTTAAAATTACCTTTAAGGGCTTCATCATACATTACAGGCTCGGTAAAGCCCTTTTCTGAAGGAACATCCACTCCCCATGCCTTTGAAAATTTCTCTCTTACCTCCTCACTATCCACTGCTTGATAACCTGGATATACATAAGGAAGTGCTCCCATATCACAAGAGCCTTGCACATTATTTTGGCCACGTAAAGGACAAATTCCTGAAAGCGGTCTACCAACATGACCTGTTAAAAGAGTAAGGTTTGCAAGAGCCATTACTCCATGTGTACCGCCTCTATGCTCAGTAACTCCAAGTCCATATAAGATAAGGGCATCTCTTGTGTTGGCATAAAGACGTGCGGCTTCTCTTATAACCTTGGCATCAACTCCAGTTGCCTCTTCTACTGCCTCTGGAGAAAATTCTTTTATATATTCCTTTAGCTCCTCAAAACCTTCTGTCCTAGCCTTGATAAATTTTTCATTAATAAGACCCTCTTCTATAATGACATTTGCCATTGCATTTAATACTAAAACGTTTGTACCAGCCCTTAACCCAAGCCAAAAATCTGCTACCTCCGCTAAAGCAGTCTTCCTTGGATCAATTACTATAAGCTTTGCTCCCTTAGAAAGGGCCTTTTTTATTTTTAATCCTACTACAGGATGTGCCTCTGGAGGATTTGCACCACAAACCAAAATAAGTCCTGTATCTTCTATCTCATCAAGGCTATTAGTTGCAGCTCCACTTCCAAATGCAATATTTAACCCGGCAACAGATGGGGCATGACACACTCTAGCACAGTTATCTACACTATTTGTCTTTAAAACAGCCCTTGCAAACTTTTGTGCAAGATAATTACTTTCATTTTCACAACGGGAAGATGCTAAAACACCAACACTTTGAGAACCATATTTTGAAATTATCTCTTTAAATCTATCTGCAATAAATGAAAGAGCATCTTCCCAAGAAACCTCTCTAAACTCCTCCTGTCTATCTTCTCTTAAAAGGGGATATAAAAGTCTTTCTTCATGTTTTAAAAAGTCATAGCCAAACCGTCCCTTAGGACATAAGAGTCCATAATTAGGAGGAACTTTTTCATCTGCCTTAATCTCTAATATTGCATTATTTTTAACTACTAGATCTAATGAACATCCAACTCCACAGTATGTACATACACTTCTTTTCTTTTCTACTTGCTCCGGGGAAATAGGAACCATGATAGCCTTTTTAGAAAGTGCTCCTGTAGGACAGGCATCTACACAAGAACCACAACCTACACAATCTTCAGTAAATTTTATAGATACATCCTCAATAAATCCTGTACTATCATCACGAATTATAGAAAGAATTAAGGCATCATAGTTACAAGATCTTATACATCTTTCACATCCTACACATTTGTTAGCATCAATTAAAATAAAAGGATGTGAATCATCTGGGATATCTCTTCTTTTTGTTCTTCCAATTTTAGATGGAATTTTATATTCTATGCAAAATTCTCTAAATGTACATTTAGAAAGCCCTAAGCATCCACACTGTAAGCATCTTTTAGCCTCACGAAGAGCCATATCTTCACTAAAACCGCGTGCAATCTCATCAAAATCATTTAGCCTTCTTTCCGCGTTTCTATAAGGCATTGTTTCACTAAGTCTTATGCTATAAGACTCATAATTTTGCATATCTACATCTTCAAATCTTCGGCCTTTAGTAAAATTAAATCTTGATTCAGGCTTAAATACCTTATAGCCTAAAAGATACTCATGAATTGACTCTGCCGCCCTTCTTCCTGCAGCAACAGCTTGAATTACACTTCTTGGGCCTGTAACAGCATCACCTCCTGCCCAAATACCATCTACATTAGTCTTCATAGTAGTGGGATGGGCTTTAATTGTACCTCTTGATGATAAGTGTATCTGGGCTTCAATATCACCAAAGCCTTGAAAGCTACTATCTCCAATTTGTCCTTGAGCATTTATAACAAGTTCTCCATCCCAAAAAAGCTGTGAACCCGGCATAGGAACAGGCCGTCTTACACCCCTTTCATCAGGCTCACCTAAAATAGTTCTTGCCATCTCTACCTTAATACTTGAGCCCGTATCCTCTAGTTTAAGGGGCATAGCCATTAAAAAGAAATTTACACCTTCTCTTTCTGCCTCTTCTATATCTCTT
>JAMONC010000161.1 GCA_027066725.1 Desulfobacterales bacterium | reverse complement strand
AGATACCTATATAGAAAAACTTATGCAACTACCTAGATACTTAGAGGCATTTCGCATTAGGATACAAAGGACTTATAATAATCCATTAAAAGATCAACAAAAACAGCAAGAATTAGAAGAGATAAAAAGGAAAATCCACAATCTAAAAAAACAATTCGCTATTTATGAAAATTATGATCAACAATTGATTCAACTTATTAAAAAACTTGATATAATGTTTGAAGAATTTAAAATTAAGACCTTTTCTCCAGAGATTAAGACTAAATATCAAGTATCAAAAAATAGCCTTATAGAATTAATTGATCAGATAAATATAAAACTATCTTATTTAAAATAAAAAATGGGGAAAAAACTGAGATTCTTTCCAACATCACTAGGCAAAAAGATCATCTTAGGACTTTTAATTATCTTTGGTATCTTTTGGTCAATATTTTTCTACTGGCTAAATAGACAACAAAATTACATATTAATATCACAACTTAAGCACCAAGCACTTGGTATATATCACTATATTGTTTTAACACGTCAGTGGATATCTAGTGTTGGAGGTCTATATATAAAGACAGAAGATGGTGAGTACAAAAAGGTTACTCCTTCAGCATTTACTAAAAATATAGCAGAATTTGCTGCTAAAAAGATGCCATATAGAGTTAAAATAGCTGTTAATAATGCAATAAATCCTGAGCACCTACCTTCTAAATTTGAACAAAAGGCAATAAACTTATTTGAAGCCAAAAAAGCTACTTCATACTGTTGTCTTATAAGAAAGGGAGATCATGTACTATTTAAGTATGCTGCTCCTCTTATTTTTGAAAACGAGTGTATAAATTGTCATGCTAAAAAGCTATATCTAAATAAAGAAGTATTAGGCTGTATTAGTATATCCTTCCCTGCTGATCCCATGTATCAAACAATATTAGAAACTAGGCGGAGTTTTTCTTTATATCTTTTGGCAATATTTCTTTTCATGCTTTCTTTGCTCTACCTGATGCTAAGGCGTTTTGTAATAGCTCCTTTAAATACTCTAAAAGATGCATCAGACCAGATTGAACAAGGTAATTTAGATGTAACAGTAGAACTTAAGGCAAGCAAAGAATGGGAAAAAGTGGCCCATAGCTTTAACCGTATGATTACATCTCTTGCTAACCAACAAAGGACTCTTAAGCATGAGGTTGAAAAGGCTGTAGAAGAGCTCTCTAAGGCCTATGAGGAATTAAAACAAGTAGAGAGATATAAATCAGACTTTTTTTCAAATATTACACATGATCTAAAGACCCCTATCACTGCTATAAAAGGGGCAATAGAGCTTATGTGTAAAAAATATGGGAATGATCCTGATCTTAAACCCTATTTAGAGATTCAAAAGAGAAATATAGAAAAACTCTCTAATATGGTAGGAAACCTGCTTGACTGTGCAAAAATAGAGGCAGGTAAATTGGAGTTAAATCTTGAAGAGGCAGATTTGGGTGAAGTTGTAGAAGATGCTGTTCTTATGGTTATGCCTATTGCATGGGAGAAAAAGGTCAAATTAGAGTATAATCCTACGGAAGAGCCAATGCCCTCTATGATAGACATAACCCGTATAGAACAGGCAATTTCTAACTTGTTATCAAATGCCATAAAATTTTCTCCTCCTAATATGCCTGTAGAGATAAAACTTACTAAAGATGGACATGGAGCAAAAATAACTATAGAAGACTATGGACCTGGCATTCCTAAAGAAGAATGGGACCAGGTATTTATGAAGTTTTTTAGACGTGCAGGAGAAAAGGCAAGTGAAGGAATAGGGCTTGGACTTGCTATTGTAAAGGGAATTGTTGAGGCACATGGAGGAAGAGTTTGGATTTCTCAGCCAGATCATAAAGGAACAGCCTTTAACATATACTTGCCTCTTATTAATTAAAAATAAAAAAGGGGTGTTATTAAGGTGGGTAAAAAAAAGATATTAATTGTCGAGGATGACAAAGATATCTTGACGATATTAAGGGATCAACTTGAGCTAGATAATTATGAAGTAAAGGGGGCTATTACAGGAGAGGAGGCTTTAAAACTTTTTGAAAGCTTTGCTCCAGACCTCATATTGTTAGACCTAATGTTACCAGATATAGATGGTATTATTATATGTCAACAAATAAGAAAGCGCTCAAATGTACCAATAATTATGCTAACTGCTAGAGATGCCCTTCAAGATAGGATTAGAGGGCTTGAAGTTGGAGCTGACGATTATGTAGTTAAGCCTTTTGAATACCTTGAACTTGCTGCTCGAATAAAGGCATGTTTAAGAAGAAGCTCTATGGGAAAAGATAAGCAAGTATCTTATGGATCAATAAAGATTGATCATGCCAAAAGACAGGTCT
>JAMONC010000160.1 GCA_027066725.1 Desulfobacterales bacterium | reverse complement strand
ACTCCTAACTGTGTCAAAAACCTTATTAAAATTGCACTAGAAGTGACTCCATCTACATCATAATCACCAAAAATAACGATCCTTTCACGTTTTTTTATGGCTTGTATAAGACGAGCTACTGCCCTTTCCATATCTGCCATTAAGAAAGGATCAGAAAGACAAGACAATAATGGGGTAAGATGGGAAAGCACTTCATCCTTTTCACATATCCCTCTATTAAGAAGTATCTTAGCAACAAGAGGGGGAATAGATGCCTTTTTAGCTAAATCTTCTATAAGCTTTTTATTTGGAGATAAAAATTTCCATTTTCTTTGTAACAAAAAAGAAAGCTCTGACATGGGCTAAAGATTAATAGCTACTGTCTTTTTATGCAATTATGAAGTTTAATATATTAAGGATAATCTCAAAATTTCTTTAAAAAATTAAAAAAATTAGCTATAATTAAAAGTTTGATTATTACTTAATTGAGTAAAGGATTGTCATAAAGATGCTAAAAATTCAAAGAGTATTACCTGCTCCAATGGCAGGTTATACGGACTTTGTTTTTAGAAAATTACTTAGAAGGCTTGGAGTTAAGTACACATTTACAGAGATGATATCTGCCAAGGCTTTGGTACTTAAGAATCCCCGTACTCTTGAAATGGTAAAAAAAATAAATAAAGAACCTGATGTGATTGTGCAAATATTTGGAAATGAACCCAAGACAATGGCTGAAGCTACCAGATTACTCTATGATATGGGCATAAAAAGGATTGATATAAATATGGGCTGTCCTCAAAGAAAAGTGGTAAGAACAGGAGCAGGTGCAGCCCTTATGAAAGAACCATTAATTGTAGCCCAAATTGTAAGAGAAGTAAGTAAGGCTGCAGATATAATATTATCTGTAAAAATGCGTCTTGGTTGGAGAGAAAATACTGCTCCTGAACTTGCCTATATATGTGAGCAAGAGGGAGCAAAATTTATAACTGTACATGCCCGCACAAAAACACAAATGTTTTCAGGAAATGCAAAATGGGATGAAGCAAAAAAAATAAAGAAAAGAATAACAATACCTCTTATAATAAATGGTGACATAATAGATATAAAAACCGCTCAAACAGCAATTAGAGATAGCAACGCTGATGGCATAATGATAGCCAGGGCTATGATTGGTAGCCCTTGGATTATAAGTTTAGTGGAAAAAGGATTATATTCTTCATCAAATAAATCCATAGATATTTCATTAAAAAAAAGATTGGACATTGCGTTAACACATCTTGAACTTATGAGGGAATATTATAATAAAAGAAATTTATGGGTTGCTAAAAGACAAATATCTCACTATAGCCACGGGTTAAGATATAGCGCCTATTTTAGGAAAGCAATTTTTAATGCTAAGGATTGGAAAGAAGTTAAAATTCTGTTGCTTTCTTTATTTGAAAAGAATTTTAAAAAGGATATAACAATTGGATAAAAAATTTTAAGGATGATTTCTATGAATAAAGAAAATATCGAATCTAAACTTAAACCATTTATAAAAGATAGTGATGAATTACTAGCTTTAAGATTTGTAAGACTTTGTGCAATAATGAGAGCACTTAGGTCCCCAAATGGTTGTCCTTGGGATAAAGAACAGACACCTAAGTCTTTAAAAAAATATATACTTGAAGAAGCTTATGAATTACTTGAGGCAATAGATAATGATGATAATCAGAATATCATGGAAGAAGTAGGAGATCTTCTTTTTTTACTTATATTTTTAGTTTGTATATATGAAGAAGAAAAAATTTTTAATTTTTCTGAACTATTATTCCAAACAGGTAATAAAATGATAAGACGCCATCCCCATGTATTTGGTAATGATATGGCAAGTGACGCAGAGCAAGTAATATCAAAATGGCGTAATATTAAAAAGGAAGAAGATAAAGAAAAAGGACGTAAGTATTCTATATTAGGACACCTTCCACTTTCACTTCCTGCCCTTCAAAGGGCATATAGAATAGGCGAAAGAGCTTCACGAATTGGGTTTGATTGGGAAAATGCAATTCCTGTCTTTGATAAACTAAAAGAAGAAGAAGAGGAACTAAAAGAAGCAATAAGATCAGATGATAGTGATGCAATAAAACAAGAACTAGGGGATGTACTTTTTGTTGTAGCTAATATTTCTCGCCTTCTTGGTATAAATCCAGAAGAGGCTTTAAGCGAAACTGTAAAAAAGTTTGAATCACGCTTTCACTTTATGGAAGATATGGCACAAAAAAGAGGAATTATGCTTGATACACTCTCTATTGATGAGTTGGAATCTTTATGGCAAGAAGCAAAAAATCAAGAATCTCACAATAAATAGAAAGAAATAGGACCATGTCTGTATTCCCAAAAGAATATGATGTTATTGTAATTGGAGCAGGGCATGCAGGCTGTGAAGCAGCTCTTGTATGCGCACGGTTAGGAGTAGAAACCTGCCTTTTAACAATAAATTTAGACTGTATTGCAGCAATGAGTTGCAACCCTGCAATTGGTGGCCTTGCTAAGGGACATCTTGTAAAAGAAATAGATGCCCTTGGTGGTGAAATGGCAAAAAATATAGATGCTGCTGGCATTCAATTCAGGCAACTTAATACCTCAAAGGGACTTGCTGTTAGAGCATCTAGAGCACAAGCAGATAGGGTAATTTATAAAAAACGCATGACCAATGTACTTCTTCACCAGCCACATCTAGATGTATATCAGGCAATGGCTGGTGAAATACTAGTAAAAGACGGTAGAGTATATGGCATAAGAACTACTGTAAATGAAGAAATATATTCTAAGGCTGTCATTTTAACTACTGGGACATTTTTAAGAGGACTTATTCATATAGGGCTTAATCGTCTTGCTGCTGGAAGGCTTGGAGATCCTCCCTCAAACAGGTTATCAAGATCTCTTGAGGCATTGGGATTTGAACTTGGTAGACTAAAGACTGGAACACCAGCAAGGCTTCATAAAAGATCTATAGATTTTAGTGTGCTTGAAGCGCAGTGGGGAGATGATCCTCCAAAACCATTTTCTTTTTCTACAAAAGAAATAACGCTACCACAACTTCCATGTTACATAACTTATACTAATGAGAAAACCCATAAAATAATACTTGATGCACTAGATAGATCGCCTCTTTTTACAGGAGTAATAAAAGGGGTTGGCATCAGATACTGTCCTTCTATTGAAGACAAGGTCTATAGATTTAGAAATAAAGAAAGACATCAAGTGTTTTTAGAACCAGAAGGTTTAGATACAGATGAAATTTATCCAAATGGTATATCTACAAGCCTT
Source organism: Desulfobacterales bacterium (assembly GCA_027066725.1). Lineage (GTDB taxonomy): Bacteria > Desulfobacterota > Dissulfuribacteria > Dissulfuribacterales > JAMONC01 > JAMONC01. Next base: position 7,894 of record JAMONC010000160.1, on the reverse strand, counting down.
CCAATGGATGTGCAATGGAAGATGATAAGAAGTATTAAAGGACTTGAAAGGGCAGAAATATTACGACCAGCTTATGCAATTGAATATGACTATGCAGATCCAATACAATTAAAATCTTCATTAGAAACTCATCTTATAAAAGGGCTATTCTTTGCTGGACAAATAAATGGAACATCTGGATACGAAGAAGCTGCTGCACAAGGAATTATGGCAGGAATAAACGCAGCTCTCATGATAAAAGGTGAAAATCCTATTGTAATAGGAAGAGATCAAGGATATGTAGGTGTTTTAATAGATGATCTTGTAACAAAAGGAACAAAAGAACCCTATCGGATGTTTACTTCACGTGCTGAATATAGACTTCTTTTAAGGGAAGATAATGCAGACCTTCGTCTAATGCCAATAGGACGAAAACTCGGATTAATAGATGATGAGACATGGAACAGATTCTGTAAAAAAAAGGAAATGATAGAAAATACCCTAGAAGAATTAAAAACTATTAAGCTTGTACCGAGCCCTGATATTAACTCTTGGTTAAAATCGATAGGTTCGTCCCAACTTAAACGTCCAACAAGTCTTTCAGAACTCTTAAGAAGGCCAGAGATATCTCTAAAGTTATTATCTCAACGATATGAATTTCTAAAAAGACTTCCTGAAGAAATTGCCAATCAGATAGAAATAGAGACTAAATATGCAGGTTATATTAAGAGACAAAAAGAACAAATAGAACAGATGAAAAAATGGGAAGAAATAGAAATTCCAGAAGATATAGATTATAATCAAATAAGCGGGCTTTCAAACGAAGTTAAAGAAAAACTTTCAAAACATAAACCTGAAAACTTAGGACAAGCCCTTAGAATTTCAGGGATTACACCTGCTGCAATAACAGCAATCCAAATTTATCTTAAAAAACATAGAAAACTTTAAGATTTTAATTTTGGCTATTTTTATTTACACTTATAAATGTTTTGCTATACTCAACCTTATATTAAGATGGAGTCTTTTATGTGCCCTCCTAACTTAAAAAATAAAGGAGATATTCATAGATGTCCTCAGTGTGGAAAACCTGTAAATTTTAAGGACAATCCATATAGACCGTTTTGTAGTAAGAGATGTAAGTTAATAGACCTTGGAGCATGGTTAAAGGAAGAATACAAAATCACAGAGTCCATGTTCGATAGTTCCTATGAGAATTTCGATAATAAAGAAAATTCTTAGTTTATAAAATTAAAGGAGAAAAAAGATGTCTAAAAAGAAACATTATGACATCGTTATCTTAGGAGTAGGACCTGCAGGACTTCAAGCTGCTATACACGCAACTAGAAAAAAAACTTCTGTTTTACTACTTGGAAGACTTAATAAAAGTAGTCTCTATAAAGCCCATATTGAAAACTATTGTTGTATAGAAGGGGTAAAAACAGGTAAAGAATTACTCGAAGCAGGACTTAAACAAGCTACATCTTTTGGAGCAAAGCATATTGAAGAAGATGTTATTAGAACAGAAAAACACAATAAAAAATTCTTAGTAGAAACAGAATCTCATATAGAAATAGAATGTTATAGCATAATAATGGCAACGGGAATAAGTAGAAAAGGATTGGGCTTAGATAGGGAAAAAGAGTTTGTAGGAAGGGGTGTAAGCTACTGTGTAGACTGTGATGCAAATTTTTATAAAGACAAAGTAGTTGCTGTTGTAGGAGATGGTAGTGCGGCAGCTTCTGGGGCTTTAACTTTAAGTAAGCTGGCTAAACATGTAACTTTAATCTCAAAGGAATTAGATATAAGTGCAGGTCTTAAAGAAGACCTAGCTGCTGCCCAAGTAGAAGTTTTAGAAGGCAGAAAAGTCAAAGAATTAATAGGAGATAACGAGTTAAAGGCAATAAAATTAGACAATGATCAAAAAATTGATTTGGATGGTCTATTTATAGAGAAAGGGGCTAAGGGAACCATGGAACTTGCTGCATTTTTAGGAGTAACCTTAGACCCTGAACATTTTACATATATTATAACTAATAAAAACCAAGAGACTAATGTAGAAGGTATATATGCATGTGGTGATGTATGTGGGCCACCTTTCCAGATGGCAAAAGCAGTAGGAGAAGGCTGTATTGCAGGAATGAATGCAGCTTCTTATGTAAATCACTTAAAAAGAAAATCAAAAGAGGGGTAGTATGATTCTAAAAAGATTTACGGTAGGACCACTTCAGACATTTTCTTATATCATAGGATGCAAAACTACTAAAGAAGCATTTTTAGTCGATCCTGCAAATGGAGCCAAGCTCTTTAAAAAGGAGTTAGAAAAAGAGGGCTTAACTTTAAAATATATTGTGGCAACACATGGACATCCAGATCATACAAGTGGCATTAAAGCAATAAAGAAACTATATCCTGAGGCAAAATTTGTTATGCATCCTGCTGACGATAAGTTTTTTAGAACCAAAGAAGCTGTCCAAATGTTTATAAATTGGGGGTTTGAACCCTCTCCTCCTGCAGATGTACATATAAATGACGGGGATATTTTAGAGGTTGGCAAGCTAAAGTTTAAGTGTATCCATACTCCAGGACATAGCCCAGGATCAATATGTCTTTATGGACATGGTTATGTAATTACTGGAGATACCTTATTTGTAGGAGCAGCAGGAAGAACAGACCTTCCTGGAGGATCATTTTCTCATCTTATTGACTCCATATGTAATAAACTTGCAACTCTTCCAGATGATACTATTGTTTTACCTGGACATGATTATGGGGATAGTCCTACATCTACAATAGGCGAAGAGAAAAGAAGTAATATATACATGGTCGAATATTGTAAATAATAGCTAAGGGATGAAAGCAACAAGGAGGCTTAAATGACAAAAAGGGCTCTTATACTCTTAGCACAAGGTTTTGAAGAAATTGAAGCTATTACCCCTTTAGATGTATTTCGAAGGGGTGGAATCGATGCAATAAGTGCAAGTATTACCCCAGACAAAACTGTGCCCTCTGCAAGAAACATAAAAATTATAGCAGATAAATTTATTGATGAAATAATGGAGGAAAAATTTGATCTTATATACTTACCTGGTGGTCTTGATGGGACAGAAAACCTCTCTAAAGATGCTAGAGTAATAGAACTTTTAAAAAAACAATTAGAAGAAAAAAGGATTGTTGCAGCAATATGTGCAGCACCAACTATTTTAGATAAACATGGTTTAAGTAAAAATAAAAAACTTACTTGTTATCCTAGTTGTAAAGACTGGATAAAAAAATCTATAGTTATAGATGAAAATATAGTCTATGATGACTACATATACACAAGTCAAGGACCGGGAACAGCATTTGAATTTAGCCTTTTTCTTCTAGGTGTTCTCATAGGAGAGGATAAAAAGGAAGAGATTTCAAAGGCTATGCTATTTAAAAGGTAAAAAAAGGATTATGAGCAAAGAAGAAAAGACAAAACAACTTTTAGCTGAAAGTGAAAAAGAAGTTTTGGACATAAGGGAAGATATAAATCTACCAATTCCTATTAGTGAAACAAAAGATGGGGATCTTCTACCCTCAGTTTGTGCAGATACACTTCAACAATATCTTGCAGAAATAAGCCGCTACCCTCTTTTAACAAGAGAAGAAGAACAAAGACTTACTAAGGAATATTATGAAACTAGAGATCCTAAAATTGCATCTAGAATTGTTACAGCAAATCTTAGATTAGTAGTAAAAATTGCCTTGGATTTTCAGAAATTTTGGATGAGAAACTTTTTAGATCTTATCCAAGAGGGAAATCTTGGACTTATCCAAGCAGTAAAAAAATTTAATCCATATAAGGGAGTAAAATTTTCCTATTATGCCTCCTTTTGGATAAAGGCCTATATTCTTAAATTTATAATGGATAATTGGCGACTTGTAAAAATAGGTACTACACAAGCCCAAAGGAAATTATTTTATAATCTTCATAAAGAGAAAGAAAAACTACAAGCAATTGAACAAGATGAAGTCCCCAAATTAATATCTGAACGATTAAATGTAAAAGAAAAAGATGTTATTGAAATGGATCAACGTATGGGATCATGGGAAATATCATTAGATGCTCCTGTACGTGATGATTCAGAAGAGACACATATAGACTTTTTACCAAGTCAAGGAGCAACTCTTGAAAGCCAAATTGCAAGAGTAGAAATTAAAGAAAAATTAAGTGAGCTTTTTGAAGAATTTAAACAACAACTTAAAGATAAAGAAAAAAAGATATTTGAAGAAAGAATGGTCGCAGAAGATCCTAAGACCCTTCAAGAATTAGGAAAAGACTTTGGCATATCTAGAGAAAGGGTACGTCAAATTGAGGCAAGGATTAAGAAAAAACTTAAAAAATTTTTACAAGAAAGAATCAAAGATATAGATAATTATCCCTTGGGGGTAAATGAAACATGAGAAATAACTCTTTTTGCGATAAAGGTAAGACATTTATTATCATTATAATGAGTTTAATTTTTATTGTTTCTCCTGCTCAAGCATTTTCGTCATATCACGAAATAAGAAAAGATAGTGGCAAATGTTATAGTTATTTTTTAGAATCCATGTATTTACTCTCTAAAGGAAAGCTTAAAAAAGCTCATATTTATCTTAGAAAGGCAATAGCATTAAATCCCCGTTCCTCATATTTAGCCTTAAATATGGCTCAGTTATATCTTAGAGAGAAAAAAGTTAAAGAAGCTAAAAAATGGGCTCAAAAAGCATTAAAACTAAATCCCACCTATATAGCAGCAAAAGTAACCCTGGCTCGTATTTATGCTATAGAGAATAAAATTCCTAAGGCTGTTAATATACTAAAAAAAGTTTTAATCAAAGATCCTAATAATAAAGATGCTTTAATCTTAATAGCTACTATATATGCAAATTCAAATGAATATGATAAAGCAATACAGACACTTAAACAATTATCGAAATTAGTTGATAATAAATCTATATTAATAGATTATTATATTGGATTATATTCTATTGAAACGAAACAATATAAGCAAGCTGAAATATATTTAAAAAAAGTATTAAGTAAAAATCAAAATATGATACCTGCATATCTAGCTTTAGCTAGATTATATATAAAAGAAAACAAATTTAATGATGCCATAACTATCTATAAAAAAATTATAAAAATAAATCCGTTGAATATTGAATCTAGATTAAATTTAGTAAAATTATATATTATCCAAAACAAGTTATCTAATGCTTTAAACGAGTTAGAAAAGTTAGATTCTTTAATACCACATAGAGACCCTCACATCTTATGGAAGATTGTATTTATTAGTCTTAAATTAAAGAAATATAATCAAACTCTAAAAGCACTAAATGCTCTTGAAACCATAACACCCAAAGATATAAAAATTACATTTTATAAGGCAGTTGTATATCAAGAATTAAGACAATACAATAAAGCTATTAAGTTATATAAAGAGATTCCTCTAAATAATGATTTCTTTGGGATACAGGCAAGGGCAAGACTTGCTTTTATCTTTGTAGATCAAGGGGATATAGCTAAAGCTATAGACATTTTAAATGAAACATTAAAACATAAAAAAAATATCTTGTTATATGAAATATTATCCGAGTTATATAAACATCAAAAGAATTTAAATAAGGCACAATGGGCATTAGAACAAGCCTTAAAAATTCAACCCAAGAATAAGAAATTATTATATGATCTAATAATCCTTAAAGATGAAATGGGTAAAAAGGAGCAAGCATTAAGGCTTGCACAAAAATTACTAAAATTAGCACCTAATAACCCAGATGTATTAAATTATATTGGTTATACTTATGCAGATATGGGAATCCATCTAGATATTGCAGAAAAATATATAAAAAAAGCCTTAGAAAAAAAACCGCGTGCTGGCTATATTATGGATAGTTTAGGCTGGGTTTATTATAAACAAGGAAAGTATCATGCAGCTATAATGTGGCTTAAAAAGGCAATGTTATACTCTCCTGCAGACAACATTATAGCAGAACATCTTGCCAAAGCTTATGAAGCAATAGGGAAATTTCATATGGCTTTTAAGATATTTAAAAATGCCTATCTTCTTTCTAAAGATAAAAAAGATAAAGACCGTATAAAAAAAGAAATGGAAGCTTTAAAAGCAAAATTAGTCCAATAAATTAAAAGAAATTAAAGAAAAATTTAAATGCTTATTTAGCCTAAAAATCCTTAATTTTTTGGGATTTAAATAGGTTATAATGGGATATCTTTGTGTTTTTGGATAAATTCTAAATAAGAATCCCTTATAAGTATGGGAGTCTTATTTGACTTCATAAAATAAATGATTAAAAATAGTAAGTATGAAAGTACAAAGACAAGCCCAAATAAATAGGACTCAGAGGTTGGTATTAGTTTTTGCTTTAATAGCTATATTAGCTATGGCAAATGGTTGTCAGAAACACTTAGTAAAAGGAGATGCGTATAGTCCCTATACTCCTATACAAGTCAAAAAGATGATGGAGTATCATGGGGCATTAGTTGCTAAATTTGATGGTAAGCAATGGTGGTTTCTTGCTGGTAGACGCTGGATCCGTATAGAAAATGCAGGAGCATATAAATATGTTATGTTATCTGATGCTAAAAATCACTCATCTAAACAAGACTCCTCTTTAGAATGATTAAAAATAACCTAAAGTTTGATGTCTCTTTCCCAATATCAAAAAGAAAACAAGTTAAGAAACAATAAAAAGATTTTATCTAAGCTAAAAGAAGAGTTAAATCAAAAAGAAAAACTTTTTCTATCAAACAAAGCTACTTTTAGCTTAGATGCAATAAGAGAGAAAAAAGAGGAATATAAATATGACCATAGACAGCCATTTGCCATAGATACTGATAGGATACTCCATTCGCTTGCTTATACACGTTATATAGATAAAACACAGGTATTTTCTCTTATTCCAAATGATCATATAACTCATAGGGTACTGCATGTACAACTTGTCTCAAAAATTGCTAGAACTATAGGTAGATTCCTTAGATTAAATGAGGACCTTATTGAAGCAATAAGCCTGGGACACGATATTGGACATCCTCCTTTTGGACATGATGGAGAAAGATTTTTAAATGCATTATGTCAAAAAGCTGGAATTGGTCCATTCCTACATAGTGTTCAAGGGGTAAGATTTTTAAGGTATGTAGAAAAAAAAGGAAAAGGATGTAATTTAACTTTACAAGTGTTAGATGGCATTTTATGCCATGACGGTGAGTCTGATCTAACAATTTTAAAGCCTCAAAAAAGAGGCAGTTTCTCTGACCTTGATAAAGCAATTGAACAAAAACTACACTTTCCTAATACCCATATTTTACCAATGACACTTGAAGGATGTGTGGTCAGACTTGCTGATATAATAAGTTATATAGGAAGAGACATAGAGGATGCCATAAGATTGAGATTAATAAAAAGAGAAGATATACCTTTAGAGTGTAGAGAAGTACTTGGAGATACAAATGGTAAAATAGTCTATAGACTTGTAGAAGACCTTATCATAACTAGTATTGAAAATAATTTCATTGGTTTTAGTGAAGAAGTTGCAAGTGCTTTATTAAAATTAAAAAATTTTAATATGGAGTATATATACTTAAATCCTAAAATAAAAACCCAGGCTCCTAAAATAAAAAAACTTTTTGAGATATTATTTGAAACATTTTTGGACGATCTTGAAAGAAAGAATACAAATTCTGTTATATTCACTAATTTTTTAAATGGTATGGATGAAAAATATTTAGAATTGGTTGATAAAAATCCAGCTCTAGTAGTCACAGATTTTATTGCGGGTATGACAGATGCATATTTTTTAAGAATAGCGAGCAATATTTTATTGCCCCAACCACTTCCAGAACGATTTTGACATAAGAAAATAACTATTTAAAATTTAAAAAATTTTT
>JAMONC010000159.1 GCA_027066725.1 Desulfobacterales bacterium | reverse complement strand
ATTCTATCTCTTTATCGCCAGGTTCATACATCAAAACAAGGCGAGCGGCATTCCATATCTTATTTATAAAATGTCTGTATCCCTCTATACGTTCCTCTGCAAGTTTTATATCACGCCCTTGTGCTGCAAATGCTGTAAGGGTAAATCTTACAGCGTCTGTTCCAAACTTGTCCATTATTACCAAAGGATCAATAACATTGCCCTTAGACTTACTCATCTTTTCACCTTTGGCATCTCGTACAAGGGCATGTAAATAAACATATTTAAAGGGCACATCATTCATAAAGTGAATACCCATCATCATCATTCTTGCAACCCAGAAAAATAGAATATCAAAGCTTGTGATAAGCACAGAAGTGGGATAAAAACGTTTAAGATCTTCTGTCTCATCAGGCCAACCTAGGGTAGAAAATGGCCAAAGTGCAGAACTAAACCATGTATCAAGTACATCATGTTCCTGTTCTATATTTTTAGAACCACATTTTGAACACTTATCTGGATCAACACTTGAAACTGTTATAGCTCCACAATCTTTACATTTCCATGCAGGAATCCTATGCCCCCACCATATCTGTCGTGAGATACACCAATCTTTTATATTAGTCATCCACTCTTCATAGGTTCTAAACCATGATGGAGGCACAATTTTTGTTTTTCCATCTACAACTGCTTTTAAGGCAGGTTCAGCAAGTGGCTTAGTCTTTACAAACCACTGTTTTGATAGCCTTGGTTCAACTACTGTCTTACATCTATAACACGTGCCAATAGCATGTTGATGATCTTCTACCTTTTCAAGTAACCCTTTAGCCTCTAAGTCTTCTACTACCTTTTTTCTTCCTTCATAGCGATCGAGTCCTTTATATGGTCCGGCATTATCATTTAATACTGCATTTTCATCAAAGATATTTATTGCAGGAAGACCGTGGCGTTTTGCAATCTCAAAGTCATTAAAATCATGAGCAGGTGTCACTTTAACAGCACCTGTCCCAAACTCTGGATCTACATGTTTATCAGCTACTACTGGAATTTTTCTTTCAATAAGTGGGAGTATAAGGGTTTTACCAACAAAGTCTTTATAGCGCTCATCTTCTGGATTTACTGCAACAGCAGTATCTCCTAAAAGTGTTTCAGGACGAGTTGTTGCAACGGTTATATAGCCACTTTTGTCCTCAAGATAATACTTAATATACCAAAGTTTACCGTCTCTTTGCTCGTGTTCTACCTCTATATCAGCAAGGGCTGTATGACACCTTGGGCACCAATTTATAATATAGTCTCCTTGGTATATAAGACCCTCTTCATAGAGTCTTACAAAAACCTGTCTTACTGCACGAGAAAGCCCTTCATCCATAGTGAATCGTTCATGTTCCCAGTCACATGAGCAGCCAAGCCTTTTAAGCTGTTCTATAATTCTGCCACCAGATTGTGCCTTCCACTTCCAAACACGTTCAATAAATTTTTCTCTACCTATATCATACCTAGTAAGGCCTTCCTCAGCTAATTGGCGTTCAACAACATTTTGTGTAGCAATACCAGCATGATCTGTCCCAGGTACCCAAAGTGTATTGTAACCATCCATACGTTTATATCTTACAAGTATATCTTGGAGGGTATTATTTAGAGCATGTCCTATATGGAGAACTCCAGTTACATTAGGTGGAGGGATAACCATAGAAAAATTAGGTTTATTAGGATCATAAGTAGGACGAAAGAGCCCTTTTTCTTCCCATTTTTTATACCATTTTGTCTCTACATCTTTAAATTCGTATGATTTGGGCAATAAAGCACTTTTTGCTTCAGAGGCCATAGCAAAAAAATCTCCTTTTTGTTTATCTGTTGTTAGAAATCTTCCGTATATATAAAAAACAAAAAGATTTAAAACGAAGTCAAGAATAGCTCTAAAGCAATTCTTTTTCAACCGATGTTTTTAAGAGATAATAATATAAAATCTTATTAAGGAGTTTTTGAGAGGCAAGAAATGACAGAAAGAAGAAAGAGCCCAAGATATAGGGTCTATTTTAGAGTTTATTATCCAGAAAATGATTCATGGGGACACTGTAGCGATATTTCTCTAGAGGGTTGTAGATTGTGGGTGCCGTTTTTAGTGGTACCAGGCCATCTAGTAGAGTTTTTATTAGAACTTCCAGTGATAGGGGTAATACAACTTACTGGCTATGTACAACACATGCAGGATTCAAATGAAATAGGAGTACAGCTTGTACAGATAAGGTTTAATAGAGAAGATACAATATATTATCAAATATATGCCAAATTTTTAAAGGTAGTATCTCAATTAAAAGAAGTTAAAGATAATTATGAAATGCTTATCAAAGAAGGAGAAATTCCACGTTATATACTCC
>JAMONC010000158.1 GCA_027066725.1 Desulfobacterales bacterium | reverse complement strand
CTTTTTTCATAGTATTAACTATCTTTTTAGAAAGTAATGTTAGTGTAGTTAAATCTAGATTAGCCAATATAACATCATAAGTGTTTTTATCATCCCATTTATCTGTATTACTTACGGTTATAAATTTTTCTACTCTATTAGCTTTTATATTTTCTTTGGCATTTATTAAAGCATCTTTATCTATATCTATAGCTAATACCCTTTTCACTCCAAGTTTTGCTGCAACTATTGCAAGGATTCCTGTACCAGTGCCTAAGTCAAGTACAATAGGTGATGGATTTCTACTTAAAAGTTCATCCCACATAGATTCCATTGTCTCTATAATCATTCTTGTTGTAGGATGATCTCCTGTACCAAATGCCATACCAGGATCTATTTCTATAATAATTTGTCCTGATTTTGCTATAAAAGTCTCCCATGAAGGTTTTATTATAATTTTAGAGCCAACTTGAACTGGTTTAAAATGCTTTTTCCAATTTTCTGCCCAGTCTTCTTCTTTTATTTCTTTTATGTTACATGCTGGAACCGTAAGTCCATCTTGTTTAAAGATCTTTTTTAAGATGGATTCAAGTTCATCTAATATTCCATTTTTTAGTTCATCTGATGTCAAGTATGCCTTTATTTTTATATTTCGATTCATTATGTCTGGTTCCGATTTTTTATCTACAAAGTTTTCAATTTCCCCAATTTTTTTAGAGTATTTGGGGTCTTCTATAACAACGCCTCTTCCTAGAGACTCTACTAAGAAATGAGATACAATATCTACATATTGCGAAGGTACCTTAAAAGTAAGTTCTGTCCATTTATTAATTTGTCTTCTGGATTTATTTTTGACTCCTTGTTTTTTTGTTTGGTTTTACCGAAGAATAAAGATAAGCAAATAAATATTTTTATAACTTTAGCATATATTGTTTAGATTTTCTAACTCCTAAAAAAGATTAATTAAACCCTAAGCTATGAAGAGAGAGCTACATCCATACAGAGACAAAGAATATATACTTTCTCTTTTACTAGATAATAAATTTATAACACCTGAACAAAAACAGGATATAGAAATCAGTTTAAAAGTTAGAGAAAGCTACGATATCGATTTTGTTCAATATTTAGCATCACTTAAACTCTTTAGGGCAGATAAAAAAGATAGAATTTTAGAAGAAGGAGATATTTTAAAATTAATAGCATTAGATCAAGACTGGCCATTTAGACGTCTTGATCCTCTTGAATTAGATATGGATACAGTTACTAATACTATCCCTGCCTCTTTTGCAAAAAGGGCTTTAGTGGTTCCTATAAAAAGGGGTGAGGAAGTGGTTGAGGTTTGTTGTTATGATCCCCTTATAACAGATCTTTTTGAAGATATTGAACGTGCTACTAAGAAAAAGGTACGCTTTTATGTGTGCCCTAAAAAAGATATAGAAAGAATTATTTCAGAATTTTTTGGTTTTAAAAGGTCAATAGCTGCTGCTGAAGATCTCTTAAGAGGTCCAAGCCTTGATTTAGGTAATCTTGAGCAGATGGTGCAACTTGCAAGCACTGACTCCCTTTATTCTGATAGATATATCCAGCAGGCAGTGGATCACTTACTTCAATATGCCCTTGAACAAAGGGCAAGTGATATACATATAGAGCCTAAACGAGAGTTTTCTGTTGTTCGTTTTAGAATAGATGGACAATTACATCAAATACACCGAATTCCGCGTGTAGTACATGAGGCAATATGCTCTAGGATAAAAGCGCTTTCTAGATTGGATATAGCAGAGAAAAGACGTCCTCAAGACGGGCGCATGAAGATATCTTGGAACAATGAAGAGGCAGAGGTAAGGGTATCTAGTGTACCCGTTGCTTTTGGAGAAAAGCTTGTCTTAAGACTACAAAGTGCACAAATTATATTTAAAGATCTCTCTGAGCTTGGATTTCATGAGTTAGATTTAAAAAAATATGAATCCTTTCTTGAAAAAAGTTACGGGATTGTTTTAGTTACAGGTCCTACTGGAAGTGGTAAGTCAACAACACTTTATTCAACGCTTAGAAGATTATCTAATCCAACAATTAATATCGTAACAGTTGAAGATCCTATAGAAATGGTACATGAAGATTTTAACCAAATAGCAGTTCAGCCAAGTATTGGAATTACATTTGCCTCAATACTTAGAAACATATTAAGACAGGATCCAGACATAATAATGATTGGAGAAATAAGAGACATTGAAACAGCACGATATGCTATACAAGCAGCTTTAACTGGACATTTAGTGTTTTCAACCCTTCATACTAATGATGCTGTAAGTGCAATTACTAGGCTTTTAGATATAGGAATTGAACCGTATCTTATATCTTCAACATTAATAGGGGTTGTTGCTCAAAGACTTGTAAGGCGAATCTGTCCAAGATGTAAAGAAAAAGTAAAAGTAGAAAAAGATAGACTTACAGTGCTTGATTGTAAGGTAAAAACTGATAAAGATTATGTTATACTCCAAAAGGGTAGGGGATGTGATTTTTGTCGTCAAACAGGTTTTTATGGACGAATTGGTATATATGAAGTTTTAAGTATTGATGAAACTATAAGGTCCATGATTTATGAGGGTGCATCTGAGATGTCGATAAAAAAGATAGCAAAAAAACTGGGTATGACTACTTTAAGACAAGATGCATGTAGAAAGTTGATTTCAGGTATTACAAGTCTTGATGAGGTTCTAAGAGTAACTTGTTCAAGTTAGATTTTGCTCTCCTTATTAAGGAGGATGAGCAGAGATGTTGGCAATAGCTAATAATATTAGCCAGTATGATAATTCAATAAGAGTTAATAGAGCCTATAGCTCTAATATAGAAAATAATATCCAATCTAAACCTACCAATCAAAATAATATAGATTCCTCAAAAAATAGATCAAGAAACCAAAATAAAGATACGGTAGAGATCAACGGGAGGCGTCTTACAAGAAAACAACTTGCTATCTTGCTTGAGCTTAAAAAAAGAGACCAACAGGTGCGTCAACATGAAATGGCGCATCTTATAGCAGGAGGACAATATGTAAGAGGCGGGCCTAATTATATATATGAAGTTGGTCCTGATGGGAAGCGATATGCTGTTGGTGGAGATGTTTCAATAGATACCTCTCCAGAAAGAGATCCTCATGCTACACTTAGAAAAATGTTAACTGTGGAGCGAGCAGCCCTTGCTCCTGCAAATCCTTCAGCACAGGATAGGGCTGTTGCAGCAAAAGCATCTCAAGAAGCAGCAAAAGCTGAGATGGAAATAATAGAAATGCAGCAAAACTTTTATCATAAAAGAGGACTTGCTCGCTACCAGTTAAGTAATTTTAATTTTTCAAATACTGTAGGTAATTTTTTAAATATTTTTGTTTAGTAGTTAGTATATATTTATAGTTTAGCTTTCTCTTTTATTGTTAGTAGATTTTTCAATTATTTGGTATTAAGATATCCCACCGTCTTTAACAATAATCTTAAGTTTTAATATTTAGGAGAAGTCTAATGAACATAATTGATGCTGCCTTACTTGGAATATTGCAAGGAATTACTGAGTTTTTACCAATTTCAAGCTCTGGACATCTAATTTTGGCAGAGTATTTTTTTCATTTAAAAGGTGCAGATCTGGCATTTGATGTAATGTTACATATGGGTACTTTGATAGCCGTGTTGATATACTTTTTTAAAGATTGGCTTGATATGCTAAAGGGACTGTTACCTCAATATTCTAAACAAAGAAGACTTTTATTATATGTAATAATAGGAACAATTCCTGGGGCAGTCTTTGGTGTACTGCTTGCTCATAAGGCAGAAACTGTTTTTAGAAATCCATGGGTGATAGTATGTACGCTTGCAGGTGTTGCTTTTTTACTTCTATTAGCAGAAAAAGTTGCTAGACATACTAGGACATTTAAAGATTTAAATCTAAAAGATGCAATTCTTATAGGGATATCTCAAGCATTTGCTATAGTTCCAGGAGTTTCAAGAAGTGGTATCACAATGACAACAGCCCTTTTTTTAAACCTTGATAGAAAGGCATCTGCAAAATTTTCATTTTTGCTTTCTGCTCCTATCATTGCAGGAGCAGGGTTATATGAAGGGATAAAAATATTAAAACATGGTGGGGTAGGGGGCTTAGGATTAGAGTACCTAATTGGTTTCTTAACAGCAGCCGTTTCTGGATACTTGGTAATTGCCTTTTTGATGAGGTTCTTAACCACTCATACATTTAAACCGTTTGCCTATTATAGAATATTATTGGCGGCTTTTGTTGCTGCCTTTTTACTAGCAACACATGTAAGTCCTGTATGGGGTTATACTACTTCTGAACGTATAAGCATGAGACTTTATAGAAGATGTGCCCCTGGTGTTGTAAATATTACAAGTAGTAGTCTCCCATTAAATTTTAGATTTTCATTAACTGTTCCAAAAGGTAGTTGTACAGGATTTATAATAGATAATAGAGGTCATGTTGTTACTCTTTCTCATCTAATAGTTGATCCTCATCGTCTAGAGGTAACACTTTATAATGGTGACAGTTGGCCAGCTACACTTATAGGCTGTGATAACTCTACAGATATTGCAGTTATAAAAATTGGTGCTCCGGATAAGGTATTGGCTAATTTAAACTATCTACTTTTTTCCTCTTCTTTTCCTTCTCCAGGACAAACTGTATTTATTTTAGGAGATGCTTTTTTACAGCAGCCAAGTTTTGTAAAAGGAAGTGTTAGTTTAGGAAAAAGAGTAATAGAAGAAAAGAATTCCTCAGGACTTTTAGAGCTTATTGAATTAAATGCCCTTATTAATACTCAAAACGCAGGTGGGCCAGTTTTAGATACCTCTGGTAAAGTAATAGGTGTTGCAACAAATCAATATTCAAATATACCAGGTATTGGTTTTGCTATTCCAAGTAAAATAGTAGTTTGGATTGCAAAACAGCTTATAAAAAATGGCTATATAACCCATGTGTGGCTTGGAGCATCTCTTATAACCATAACCCCTTCTCTTGCAAATGTGATGAATATTTCTATAGATCATGGGGCATTGGTATGCTCTGTTATACCAAATAGTCCTGCAGCAAGGGCTGGATTAAGAGGATGTAATAGCTCTATTAACTTAGGTAATACAAGTTATCCAATGGGGGGAGACATAATAGTAAGCTTTAATGGGAGGCCAGTAGATAGCGCATCTACTCTTATTGATATGCTTAACTTTAAAAGGCCTGGAGATAAAGTACTGTTAGGTATATATAGAGATAACAGATTTAGGCGGGTTTGGATAAAATTAACACCAAGGCCTACACAATAACCTTATGTGTCATGCTAAAGCTATAGTGTTTAATTTTGGTGCATTAGGTGATCTTTTAATATCACTTCCTTGTATAAGATTTATTAGATTTATTGGATATAAAATAACTTTAGTAGCACCTTTCCCTCAAGCGTTGCTCTTAAAAGAATTGATGGAAGTAGATGAAGTAATTAATGCATCTGGGCCTTTTTTGTCAGAGATTTATACTAACAAGGAAATTGAAATATTAAGAGATTATTCTAAGGTTTTTATATTTTCAAGGTCTCATAATCCATTACTTTTAAAGATATTTAAAAATAAAGATATAGATTTTGAGTTTATACATACTTATCCTTCAACTGAGATATCAAATTACATGTATCAGTTTACCCAGCTATTAGAAAAGCTTTCAATAAGATATAAGAATTTAAAAAAGTATGATTTTTGTTTTAAGCCTTTTGATATAGTCTTAAACGATAAACTTGAGCCGTCTTCTTATATTATTTCTGTTCATTTAGGTAGCGGTAGCGAAGTAAAAAATTTACCATTATCTAAATTAGATAACTATATAAAAATTATTGATAATTTATATAGACCTAAGTGGTTTTTTATAACAGGACCTGCAGAATCAGATGAGAAGAGAGAATTTGTTCGGCAAATATCGTCAAAAGTTGAAAATAGAGCTAAACACTTAGATAGTCTTCCTTTATTTTTATTATTGAAATATATTCGATCTTCATCATTATTTGTTGGCAATGATTCAGGTATAAGCCACTTAGCTGCTTTTTGCGGTTTAAATTCTATCCTATGTTTTGGACCTACTAATCCTTGCATATGGTCTCCTCCTTTTAAGTGGGTTAAGTCCATTCTTTCTAAAAAGGAGTGCGCTCCTTGTGTGGATTATCACAAGTGCAAGAAAAAAGATTGTATGAAAGATGTATCCTTAGAGGACCTTATTTCAGCTACAAAGGATTTCTTGGGATAATTTGACTAATAGATAATTAAAATAAACTACTTAGTTAAAAAATATTTATAAGCAACTTATACAAAAATTTTGTAATTTTTTTTGTATTTTAGTAAGCTGTTAATAATAGGTGGTAATTATGTAAAGAGTATTTAAAGAGTATTTGAGGAGGTAGATTTGTCTAAGAATAAAGACAAAAATCTTAATAAAGATAATGGAACTTCTAATAATTCTTCCTTAAATGTTGCATTTGTTGGTGGGGGAAAAGGATGTAAAGAAATACTTGAGCTTTTACAGACTTATAGACCAAGAACCTTTAAACTAAATATAATAGGTGTTGCTGACTTTCATAAGGATGCACCAGGTAGAAAATTTGCTGAGAAAATAGGTATATGGACCACAGAAAATTATAAAGAATTTTTTAAATATAAAGAGCTAGATCTTTTAATAGAGCTTACTGGTAAAGATGAAGTATTAGATGAAATATATGAAATCAAGCCTAAGAAAGTTAAGGTACTAGATCATGTTGGAGCAAGATTTTTATGGGAGATTATAGAAATTCAAGAGGAAAAATTGGTTTTAGAAGAACGTCTTGCAGCCTCTGAAAAGATGATTGTAATGGGTGAGATGGCATATCACCTAGCGCATGAGTTAAGAAATCCTCTTATGTGTATAGGAGGGCTTGCAAGACGTATCCTCCACTATCCTCATGTTCCAGAAGGAATGCGTCATAGACTACAGCTTATTATCCAACACGTAGAGCAGATGGAACGGGCAGTATCTCACGTTTGTGATGTTGCAAAACCTCTTCAACCTCGTTTTTGCCTTTGTGATATGAAGGCTATCATGAATGAACTTTGTAAAGGGATAAGGCTTGAAGCAGAAACAAAGGGGATTTTAGTAGAGTGTAATATTGGTGATGATCTTCCTACAATGGTCGTTGATCCTGATCTTTTTAGACAGGCGATATGGCATGTTGTAAAAAATGCTATTGAAGCAATGGAAAATATTGGTGGAAGACTTACTATTACAGCAGAGCTTTGTTGGGATGATTTAGTCATAATTATAAAGGATACAGGCCCTGGGATTGAAAATCATTTAAAAGACCAAGTATTTAGACCGTTTTATACTACAAAGCCAGGAAGTGCTGGACTTGGACTTTCACTTTGCCGAAAGATAATATGGGATCATGGTGGAGAGATCTCTATAAAAAAGGGAGAAGAAGGAGGAACTATAGTTCGTTTTGATATACCTGTTCGTTTTGAAATACCAGGTGCACCTCCAATTTAAGAATTCTAATAGTAGAATATTAGCTTAAGGTAATATCATAATGGAATTAGGAGACAGAGATCAAAAAGACGTAGCAGTTTTAGGCATAGGGAACCTTCTTCTAGGTGATGAAGGCTTTGGTGTCCATGCAATAAAAAGGCTTTCTAATAATTATATATTTAAACCTAACATAGAATTAATAGACGGAGGGACTTCAGGAATATCTTTAATGGGATTAATAGAAGGTATAAAAAAACTGATAATTATAGACTGCATTAATATTAAAGGTGAATATGGTTCAATATTTGTTTTTAATCAAAAAGAGATAAAAAATGCCCAAGGAATTCGTTTTTCTCCTCACCAGATAGGGGTTTTAGATGTACTTGATCTTTTGGCTATGAAGGATATGGGGCCATCAGATGTAAGATTTGTTGGAGTCGTTGGTAAAGATTTTTCTCCATGTTTAGAGTTATCCAAGCCACTAAAAAATGCTCTTCCTAATGTGTGTGATCTTGTCTTAAAATTTCTTAAGGAATTTAATATTAAGGCAATCTTAAAAGATACTTGAGGTGAAAATTGCACGAACTTTCATTAGCTCAAGCTTTAATTGATCAGGTAAAGCTACTTTTAAAAGAACATAATGCTAATAAGGTATTAAGGATAAGTGTAGAAATTGGGCCCTTTTCTGGTATTGTAATAGATTCCTTTGAGTTTGGATATTATGCTCTTATAAAAGAAGAGCCTTCATTTATTGATTCTAAATTAGAAATAATAACTCCTCCAGCCCTTTATCAATGTGTTTTTTGTGGACGAAAATTTAAAGAAGATGAGCTTACAAAAGATAAGCGGTGTCCTTTTTGTAAAGATTCTTTTTTAACTCCAGTAGGAGATGGTGATATCTTATTAAAAGAAGTAGAAATGGAATAATTAATCATTAAATATAAACACTATTAGAGAAAGGAGTAATTTTATGTGTGAATGGTGTGGGTGCGGACAACCTGAAGAGCATCATGGACATAGTCATGACCATAATCATAGTAAAATTATTGAGCTAAATAAGAGTATTCTTGAAGAAAATAATAAGATTGCCCTAAAAAATAAAGAGCATATAGAGGCATTAGGGGCAGTTGGTATAAATTTTATAAGTTCTCCTGGGTCAGGAAAGACAACATTACTTCAAGAGACAATAAAACGTTTAAAACCAAGGACTAAAATAGGAGTTATTGAAGGAGATATTGAGACCCAAAGAGATGCTCAGAGGATAAGAGAGCAAAAGGTACCTGTAGTACAGCTTACTACAGGAGGAGCTTGTCATTTAGATGCAAGGTTAGTCCACAAGGGTATTCATCAACTTGAGCATGAATTAGACGATAACAACCTTAATTTTCTTTTTATAGAAAATGTTGGTAATTTGGTATGTCCTGCATCCTTTTATTTAGGAGAGCATAAAAGGGTAGTGCTTGTATCTGTACCAGAAGGTTCTGACAAACCTGCAAAATATCCAAAGGCATTCATAGATGCAGACCTTTTTATAATAAGTAAAATAGATCTGCTAGATTATTTTGATTTTTCTATTGATGAGGCAAAGAAAGAGGCATTAAAATTAAATCCAAAGCTTGATATAATATGTCTATCTTCTGTAACAGGCAAAGGCATGGATGAATGGATTAACTACCTTTTAAATCTTATTAAAAAGGAATGAGTAGCGATTTAAATAAGTATAAAAATTATCAACATGATATATTTACATTAAGACCCTTTAAGGATCTTAAAAAGAAAATTAACAAGAAGAGAAAAAGAGAGATACTTGCTGTTTTTAATAAACAAAAGACAAAAGATATAGAAAAATTAGATGAACAAGATCTTTTTATAAGGGCAATGGAAGGTGTTGTGCCCTTAAAACAGCAAAAAGGTAGAGGGATAAAGGCTGTATTTAGCAAATCTTCACCTAATATCTCAAGCATACAAGCTATAGAAGTAGATGAAGAAATAGGAGTTAGGGAACTTTGTGAGCTTGTTAGAGGGAAGATTCCTATAGATGTATCTTCTACTCCAGAGTATATGAGTGGAGGAGAAAACTGTCTTGCTACAGCTTTATCTCAGGGACTTTTTTCTATTCAAGCCTATCTTGATCTACACGGATTAGATAGAACTTCTGCTATTTTAGAATGTGAGATCTTTTTTAAAGAGGTAATCTTGGAATCAAAGAGGTGTGTTGGGATAATCCATGGCAGAGGACTTTCATCAAAATCTGAACCTGTTCTAAAGACTGCGGTATATGAGTGGTTAAAAAGAGGTCCTTTTAGAAAAAGGATACTGGCTTTTAGTAGCGCACCTTACTGGGATGGAGGAGCGGGAGTTACTTATGTTTTACTTAAGTCTTTAAAATAATTAAAAAGACACAAAATAATGAAGTAAAAAAGCGCTCCTTTTCTGGAGCGCTTCTATTTTTTGTGATTTATTGTCTTTTATTATTCTGCACCTAATGCCTTAAATATTCTTTGTTTAATTTCTTCAACAGTTCCTATTCCATCTATTTTGATGTATTTAGGAGCATTTGGATCTCCAGAGGCTTCCCATTTTTTATAGTAATCAACTAGAGGTTCTGTTTGTTCATGATAAATTTTTAGTCTTTCACGTACTACCTCTTCTTTATCATCGTCTCTTTGTACAAGAGGCTCTCCTGTTACATCATCCTTACCCTCTACTTTTGGTGGATTATAGATTATATGATAGGTACGACCAGAAGGTAGGTGAACTCTTCTACCACTCATTCTTTTTATGATTTCTTCATCAGGAACAGATATTTCTACCACATAGTCTATTTTTACACCTGCTTCTTTCATTGCCTCAGCTTGAGGAATTGTCCTTGGAAAACCATCAAATAAGAATCCTTTTTCGCAATCAGGTTGCTTAATTCTTTCTTTTACGAGTCCAATAATAACATCATCAGGTACTAATTGGCCTGCATCCATGTATTTTTTGGCCTCTTTACCAAGCTCAGTGCCTTCTTTTACCGCAGCACGCAACATATCTCCAGTTGAGATCTGCGGAATCCCAAATTTTTCACAAATAAATTTTGCCTGGGTGCCTTTTCCTGCTCCAGGCCCGCCCAACAGGATCAAACGCATGGCTAAACCTCCCTTCTAAAAAAGTATTATATGCCAAGTATATGCAAAAGCTGAAAAAATGCAAATATGATTCAGATAATTTTTTTCTAAAAAATAAATATCTATCAAATTAAAAATTTTAGATTCTTATATCTTTTAAGATAAGAGTCAAATATAACTTGTTTAAAATATTAAAAATAATGTCTCAAACACTTTTTTAAAAGACCGATAAGAACCACAGAACTTAAAAAAATAAAAATTTTTTGATTAAGACACATTCTTGTTTAAAAAGTTTTTTAAAAGGAGGTAGTTAGGATGTCTATTTTATCTAGGTTTAATAGGATGCGTTTTGCTCCTAAGATTTTGATATCAATTATGCTGGTAGTTGCCTTTTTAATTGGTATTCAGTCATTTATGAGTTGGCAAAATTATAAACAGCGTCAGGCAGACTTGTTAAGGCAGGCAATAGAAGGAAAAAGATTGCTCATACATGAAATACAGAAAACAGCTCTATCAAATTTAAAGGTTGCAACTGTACTTTCTGAAATAAATAGAATAAAAAGGGCTGTTGCAGAAAAAGATAGAAAGACTCTTCTTGAACTTACAAAACCTATTGTAGATAAAATAAACTCAGAAAGTAAACATACTACACTTAAAGTACATTATGAGATACAGCCAGGTATTTCTCTTTTAAGAGTTTGGGAGCCTAGTTATTATGGAGATGATGTGGCTAGTT
>JAMONC010000157.1 GCA_027066725.1 Desulfobacterales bacterium | reverse complement strand
GATGCACTTATTTCCCTTTCATCTACCAAAAGATTGGGATATAAAGTAATAATTGTAAGAAATTGAAGCGCAAGAAGGAATGACTTTATATTAGTCCTCCCACTCAGTTTTAATCCTTTCTATTACTCTTTTTACAAATGGAAGTTTATCTGGTGGACATACTCCAATAAGAGGTTCATTTTCTTCAACCATTTGTCCTGAATTAAAATATACTTTATAAATCACACCTTCTGGTCCATCGTATATAACTGGAGTATCTCGTTTCATAAGAGACATAGTAATTATTTCATCGCCAGGCTTTACTTCTATGATAGCCTTTGAGCTTTCGCTAAGTCCCTCTATTTTATTAGCTATTTCAGGGGCTAAAAAATATCTAGCTTTTTGTGACGCAGCAAATATATAAAGTACTTTTGTAAGTATTCTATCTATAATTTCTTCTTTTGAAAGTTTATGTCTTATAGAGATAAGAGGTTGACCTGCCTCCACAAACTTTCCATCAAATTGATAATCTATTTTACATACTTCACCCTCGCCAGTTGCATATACAGGCTTTTGGTTTCTTTCTCTTTCAAGGTAAAATAGTAATGTACCAGGTTTTTGATGCCATTTGCCTGAAGGTCCCTTTACTAAGTCTCCTTCTTTTACTTTAAAAGTGACTATACCTGTATGAGGGGAGACTACATTAAAGTATTCATAAGGATCAGCCCTATATTGTCTTAATAAATCATTTAAATTCAATTCCATATTGTTATCTGGTTTTTTTTGTTTCATAGTTTCTACTTTGAAAAAATTATTTATCTATAATAAAGATGTGGTCCACCCATTTGTATTAGTGCATTATATAGATTTTTTCTAAATTCTCTTCTATCCCAAATGCCTTGTATGTGGCCTCTTTTAAGAGCATTTTTAGCACTATGATAATCTGGGGGTACTTCTTGCCCAGTGGTTTCTCTTATTACCCTTGGACCTGCAAATCCAATTCGAGAAGATCTTATTGCAAATTGATATGGAGAGCAACCTAAAAAGCTTGCAACAGGTCCTGCGTAGGAGTTGTTATCATAAACTACAATGTAGAGTCCACCAGAGTCTATATATTCTCTTACAGCCATAGTACATCTTGGCATCTGTATAACCCCTAGAGTGCCTTCATGAATCCTTATTCCACCAGTTGTATGTATATAGGCAAGAAATGGACGTCTAGTAATCTTTGCTTTTTCACAAGCACGTATAAATTTTTCTCCTTCAGCAGCTCCAACAGTACCATTTCTAAAGTTAGAAAAAAGCATAGCAACTACTAGTTTAATTCCTCTTACTTTTGCATCAAAAGTAATAATAGCAGATCTTCTACCAGTTTTTTTAATGTCTCTTTCAAGGCGTTCATCAAATCCTTTGAAACCTAACGGATTTTTCGAACAGATATGTTCATTAAATTCTTGGACAGAGCCTTTATCAAAAAGATTTTCTAGATACCATTGATATTCAAGAGGAAAGTGGTGCCCACATGTAGGACAGACTCCACAAAATTCACCATATAAATCTGGCACCCAAAGATCTAAGCAACCATATTTATGGGCATTAGGACAAGTTACAGTTCTATCTTCGTTTGCAAGAGGGCTTGTCCAAAAATCCCATTCATCTACAAATATTCCTCTCTCTTGTCCTTCTCCTTTTAATATCTTTTGGGGCCTTTTAGGTTGAGGAAACACAAAGTCATATGCAGCTTTTACTGGTTCTGTAACAGTTCGTAAAAATACTTGTCCTTCCCCAGATACTTCTTCTAATACCTTTTGTACATGGCGTTTGTGAGGTCTTAAAAGTCCATAGCGTATTTCATAGTAACCTTTTGATGCAAATTCTTTTGCCTTTTTTAGTTTACCAGAAATACCTTGAGATTCTTCATGATAATAACCTTTACTTATCTCTCTATACTTTTTTGACCGTAATTCTAAAAGCCTTTCTATCTCGAGGTCTGTGGAGATATCCCATGGAATAAATACCTCAAATTCTTCTGGTGGCTCTCTACCTTCTTCAGATTGTCTTTTTATGGCATAAGATCTAAATGCCCTAAGACTCTTTGTCATTAATACTACTTCATCTGTAGCACGAATCATTTCATATCTGAGTCTTCTAAAGAATGAAAAATCGTCTCGTCTTGCACCTAAAGGAGGTTCCTGAACAATTCTATCTATTGTCCCAAGTTCTAAGTTATCTTTTGCAGTGAGTTTAAGCTGTTCAGCACAGTGTTCAATAAGCTCACGCGGGACTCTTTGCCCCTCTCTAATCTTACCTTCAATTGCTGCAGCACCCTCTGGAGATATAACAGAATAATATCCATGAGATGCCATAAGACGTATATCTGCAAGTCCAATTGCCTCAGCTCCACCAGATCCACCTTCAGAGATAAAGGCAACCATTGGGACTTTAAGTTTAGACATTGCA
>JAMONC010000156.1 GCA_027066725.1 Desulfobacterales bacterium | reverse complement strand
AAACATTTGAGAATCTTTTTATTTCATTATTTGACATAATAATTTCTATATCTTTAGAAATAAAATCTTTAACTTTTAAATATTTTTTTATAGCCATTTTATATTCTGTTAAGTTAATTAATTCTTTATCAATTATAGCCTGTTTATATGTATAGTTTTGTATACTTACATTAAGACTATAAAATCCTTCATTGTCTTTAGTTAATTCAGAAACATTATATCCCTTGTTTTTTAATTGTTCTCTAATATAAGAGATAAATTCTAGGTCTCTAAGTTGTTCTACATTATGTAGATCAAGAGAAATTAAATCTTCACAAAGTTCTCTCCAATAGCCTTTTCTAGAGATATTATCTAATACTTCATCATATTGTGCTAATTTTTTTAATACATCTTTTAATTTTTCACCTTTTATCTCATAATCAAAACCATGAGGCCTTAAAGATATATTCTTTATTGCTCTATTAAATAAAAATTCATCAAGAGCACTATCATCTGCTAAAAATATCTCCTTTTTTTTACCCAAAGCTATTCTATAAAGTGGAGGCTGTGCTATATAGAGAAGTCCTTTCTCTATTAGTGGCATCATTTGTCTATAAAAAAATGTAAGAAGAAGTGTCCTAATATGAGCACCATCTACATCTGCATCTGTCATAATAATTATTTTATGATATCTTGCCTTTTCTACATCAAAATCATCTGGACCAATTCCTGTACCTATTGCTGCTATAAGATTTCTGATCTCTTCAGAAGCTAGCATCTTATCAAATCTTGCCTTTTCTACATTCATTATCTTTCCGCGAAGAGGAAGTATTGCTTGAAATCTTCTGTCTCTTCCTTGCTTAGCACTACCACCTGCTGAATCCCCTTCTACTAGAAATAGTTCTCTTTTTTGGGGATCTTTTTCCTGACAATCTGCAAGTTTTCCTGCCATTAGTAAATCTTGATTTGCTCCTTTTTTACGTGCCAGTTCCTTTGCCCTTTTTGCAGCCTCTCTTGCTCTAGCAGCTTCTACTGCCTTTGATAAGATTCTTTTTGCTATTGTTGGATTTTCTTCTAAAAAAGATGAGAGATTTTCACTTACAATAGATGCAACTATAGACCTTACTTCACTATTTCCTAATTTTGTTTTAGTTTGGCCTTCAAATTGAGGATTTGGAACCTTTACAGATAGTACACAAGTAAGGCCTTCTCTTACATCTTCACCTTCCATCTTTTCTTTTAATTTTTTAGGTACTATATCATCTGTAGCATAAGCATTAAGACACTTTGTAAGAGCTTGTCTGAGTCCTGTAACATGTGTTCCGCCTTCTTTTGTACGAATATTATTTACATAACTCATTATTCTTTCTTGATAACCTCTGTTATATTGAAAAGCCAACTCAACCTGTACTTGATCTTTTTCTCCTGAGAAATATATTGGTTTATCATGAATTACTTCTTTGTTCTTATTTAGAAATTCTACAAAAGAAATTAATCCACCTTCAAAATGATATTTTCTAGATATACCTGTCCTTTCGTCTTCTATTTTTATAGTTACTTGAGGATTTAAAAAGGCAAGTTCTCTCATCCTTGCTTTTAGTATTTCAAAATCAAACTTTGTAGTTTCTTTAAATATTTCAGGATCAGGTTTAAACGTAATTTTAGTCCCTCTTTTTTTAGTTTCTCCTATACATTTTATAGGACTTGTAGGTTCTCCTCTTTCATATCTCTGTTTATATATTTTTCCATCTCTATAAACTTCAGCTTCTAAATATAAAGATAAAGCATTTACTACAGATATACCTACACCATGTAAACCTCCAGATACTTTATATGTTTGATGATCAAATTTACCACCTGCATGGAGGTGTGTCATTACAAGTTCTAAAGCAGGTATACCTTCTGTTGGATGAATATCTACAGGTATACCTCTGCCATTATCTTCAATTGTTATAGATTCATCTTCATGTATGACTATATGTATAAAAGTACAGTATCCAGCTAAAGCTTCATCTATACTGTTATCTACTACTTCATAAACTAAATGGTGTAATCCTGTAGATGATGTATTTCCAATATACATTGCAGGTCTTTTTCTTACAGCTTTAAGACCTGATAATACTTTTATTTGTTTTGCACCATATTGTTCTTTTTTGTTCATAGTTCTACTCTTCTAATGTCATTGGCATTATTAATCCTAAAAATCCTGGGTCATTTTCACCTTCTATAATACAAGGTGTAATGCCTTCATTAACAACTATATCTATATTTTCTGATTCCATTACATTTAAGACATCCATCATATATTTTGCATTAAAAGCAAAGGAGAATTCATCACCATTATATTTTATATCTATTAATTCATAAGCCTCTCCAAATTCCTTATTTATTAATTCAATTCTTAGGTTATTTTTGTTTATATATGTTAATATACCTCTATATATTGGATCAGGTATTAATA